>CAZZAQ010000564.1:1018-3927 GCA_964652165.1 uncultured Bifidobacterium sp. | reverse complement strand
CGCGATCCAGCGAAGAGGCCAGCCGGGCGACGACGTCATCGTAAGCACGCTCCGTGGGCCGATCCTTTCCCAGCGGCGGCATCTGCCGGGCGCGGAGTTTTCGGATGACCCGTTCCCATTCGTCCGAATGCTGGGCCACGTCGTCGATGGAGATGCGATCCAGTGCCAGCCCGCCCTTCTTCACTTCATCGTCGTGGCAAGTGATGCAATACCTGTTTACGACCTCACCCACCACTGGGGACAAATGAGATGAGAGATTCGCAGGCGGCTGTTGCGCTACGACGGAGTAAGAGTTGGAGAACAAAACGGGCATGCATGTGAGAACACGAATTCCCCAGCGAATCCTCCGCGCAAGGCATCGACCGATGGGAAATGGTCTTATCACAGCAGCACACAGTTTGACCGTCCACGGGAATTGGGACAAGCGGAAAGTCAGCGCAAGACAATGACGGGCCGGCAGAAGGCGCCGGTATGCCCGCGGAGGTTGATCGGAAGGCTCATGAACTCGAAAGGCTGCCGCAGCCGGAATACTTCGTCGGGGAAATAAAGTTCCTCGACGATCCAGATATTCGCGCCGAGGAGAATGGTGTGTGTGACCGGGTTGATGTCTTCTCGCGAGCCGGCGATCGAGAAGTGGTCGATGCCGACCCCGCGAATCTTCTGCGCCACGAGCCACTCGGCGCCGTCGGGCGAGACATAGGGAGGATGATGAAGCCATTCGTCCGTCCGGGCTCTTTTGCGGCCCCAGCCGGTGGCCAGTAGGACGATATGATCGGCCAGCGCGTGGCCGTAGAGGCGTTCGGCGAGGAGCGGTGCGTCGAGCGGGCGATCAGGTTTCGAGTCGCGCAGGTCGGCGATGAAGGCCGGGCCGGTCCAGCGTTCGAGGGGAATTTGGTCCAGGTTCGGGCCATGGGCCAGCTTGTGGTAGGGAGCATCGACGTGGCTCCCGGAGTGGCTGGCCAACGTGAGGAGTTCGACCCGCCAGCCGGTTTGCGGATGGTCCGCGAGAATCTCCGATTTCACGGGCGGGTGCGCCGGGCAGTTGGGCGCGCCGTCGTAGAGGGGCTGGCTGAGGTCGATGAGTTTCATTCGCGTTAAATCGTTCAACTGTTAAATCGTTGAATCGTTGGGGCGTGCCGGCGTGTTTTCACTTGAGCGTTTTATCGATTTAACAATTCAACGCTTTAACGCTTCAACGCTTCAACGATCATCAATTATTCTCCTTCCTCCCGCTAACCCACATCCCGTTGCGGATCGGCGCAAGGATGTCCTGCACTTCGGACAGGAGGCTTTGGTCGAGCGGCCGGTCGATGCATTTGGCGCTTTCCTTTACCTTCTTCGGGTTCGACGTGCCGACGAGCGTGGTGCTGATGTCGCGGTGCGACACGGCGAATTGCAGCGCGAGCTGCGGCAGGCTGACTTTCTTCTTCCGGCAATGTTCGACGGCCCGCGCGCAGGCGTCGCGAATGGCGGCGGGCGCGGGATGCCACGGGGGCGGCCCTTTCTCGGTGAGCAAACCCATGCCGAGCGGGGCGGCGTTGATGATGCCGGTGCGCTTCTGCGCCAGTTCGGGCAGGAGTTGCACGAGCGTGGTGTTGATGAGGCAGAAGTGGCAGTAGGAATGGATTGTGTCCACGGACGCCCGTTCGAGCACTTTGCGAAACACCTTCAACGGCAGACCGGTCACGCCGACGTGCCGCACCTTGCCCTGGCGCTTGAGTTTCTGCAGCGCGGGGAGAGCTTCGTCCACGATGCGCCCAGTCGTCGCGAACTCGATGTCCTGGCACTGGATGAGATCGATGTGCGCCACGCGCAGGCGCTTGAGGCTCTCATCCACGCTGCGAACGACGCGCCCGGCGGAAAAATCGAAATCCTTCTCGTCCGCGCCGTAGCGGCCAACTTTGGTGGCGAGCAGGAATTTTTCGCGCGGGACCTCTCGGAGCGCCTTGCCCAGGACCGACTCGGCCATCGTCAGCCCGTAGTAAGGGGCCACGTCGATGAAGTTGATTCCGAGATCGATCGCGGTGTGGACCGCACGAATCCCATCCTTCTCGGAGAACGCCCCATGCGTCCCGCCCAGTGGCGCGGCGCCGAACCCAAGCACGGAAACCTTCCAGCCTGTCTTGCCCAAGACCCGGTACTTCATGCGAATCGCAGGTGGCGAAGATAGCGAAGTGGGAGGAGGGGCCAAGAAGTTTCGACGCGATCTGGCATGCGATCTCCTCTCTGCTCCCCGTTCCAATGCACCGGCGACTCTGATTTTTGGCGGTCCTGAATCCCAACGGGATTCCATCACTCAGCCCAGGGTTGGCGCGCAGCGCCTACCCTGGGCTATGTTGCGATAAACGTGCTCAACCCCGAAGGGGTTGAATCGGTGCGCGCCGGGTGAGGCCGGAACGGGCGGGCGGGCGGCGTGAATGCAACCCTTTCAGGGTTGCGCCGCATTCGTGGTGGTTGACCCAGGGTAGCGACTGCGTCGCAACCCTGGCTGAGGGATGGAATCCCGTTGGGATTCTGAGCCTGTTTCGGTTTGCTACTGCCGGGGGACTTTTTCGCGCGCCTGTTCCTCTTTCTGCCAGGCGAAGTCGGGCGATTGGCCGGAGTAAAACTTGTCGGGATGTTCGATGGCCCAGATTTGTTTGCGGATGCGCCAGTTGGCCGGGTCGAGGTCGCGGGCTTGCTTGAGATGGGTGAGCGCGTCGTTGCGCCGCTCGATGCGCAGGAGGACCTGGCCCCAAGTGAAGTGGACAGCGGCCACTTTGGGCTGAAGCCGGGCGGCGGTTTCGCAGCGGGCGAGCGCGCTGGACCCTCGTCCGGCGTCGGCGTCGAGTTGCGCGAGCGCGAGGTGGGACTGCCAGTCCTCGGGACTGTGCTCGACAGCTTTCTCCAACTCGGCGCGGGTGCGTCCC
>CAZZAQ010000564.1:0-1008 GCA_964652165.1 uncultured Bifidobacterium sp. | reverse complement strand
CGGCCGGGAACGCACTTTGGCCAGCGGCTCGGCCAGCAGCGCCTCGACTTGCTTGAGGAACTCGCCGCCCGGCCCGCCGCCGCTCAGGCGCACGATGCCGACTTCATCGACGAGGTAACTGACGGGAATCGCCTTCAGCCCGAAGGCCCGGCCGAACACGTCCGCCGTGTCGACTGCGACCGGGAACGAGACTCGCGCTTTGTCCGTGTAAGGTTTTACGACGGTCGCGCCTTGCACGTCGACCGCGATGGAGAGAATCTCGAACGAGTGGTCGCGATGCTTCTCGTAGAATTTCTGCCAGACCGGCAGATCGTTGCGGCACCCTCACCAACTGGCCCAACTGTTGATCAGCACCCGCTTGCCTCGGAAGTCGGAAAGGGCGACCGGCTCGCCATCGAGTCGCTGAAGTCGGAAGTCCGGCGCAAGCTGGCCGACGCGAACGGCGTCGGAGGCCGGCGCCGTTTCGGCGGACAACTCAAAGCGCACCTCGTTGCGCGCATCGTTGAATACCGGCTTGGCCCCGAGCGCTTTCGCGACCGCTTCGGCACTGACAAGCGTTTCGGCGCCGTCCTTCACGAAGTTGGTCGTGGTCGCGCAGCGGTCGGCGGTGCAGATGGCCAGTTGGCGGCCGGCTGCCAGCGGCTTGACCGCGATCCCGGCCCGTTCCTCAAGGGCGCGGGCGCTGACGAACCGCTGGCCGTCGCGCTGCACGATGGGAACCGATTCGGCCCGAGCGAAAAGGGCGATCCCGCTCAACAGAAGCAGTTCAAGCTTCGGGTTCATGTCCCGAGCGTAGCGGCACGGGCGGAGTTGTCCACGGCGAATTACAGCCACGAGCGATGGAATTTTGCCACAAGCCCATGGGCGTGCCGGGAACCCAATCAGGCCAAGACTCTCGCGAAACTTCCACAGGGCGTCGGCGTTGAATCCGTGGTCCTGGCTGCTCGTCTGATTCTTACGCCATGAACACGGACAATACATCGCTCGTAAACAAGCTGATCCTGCTGG
>CAZZAQ010000563.1:0-3929 GCA_964652165.1 uncultured Bifidobacterium sp. | reverse complement strand
GGCTGCCAGTCCGCGACCGTTGTGCTGCCCAGCGCCACCGAGTAAAAGCCGACCGGCACACCGCACCGCGCCACGCACAGATCGCCCAACTGCGGCCACGGCGAACCGCCAATGCCCGTCGCGACAGGCTGCGGATCGTTGGCGCGCTGCCAGCGGCTCGAACCGGCGACCGCCAACGCGCTGACGCGGTCGTCCTGCGGCGTTTGCGCCGGCGTGCCATTGTTGCCGGCGTTGGATTGGCCCGCGGTGACGAAGATGTCGCCAACGCCTACGGGTTCGACAGCGCCCTGGCCGAGTTCGGTGCCGCCCTGCAGGGCGCGGACTTCGATTCGATACCAGCCGGCGCCGACCGTCAGGCTGCCCGCAAATCGGCCGGCGACCGGCGCGTTGTCGAACACGGTCCAATCGGTCGCCGTGCCGGGGAAACCGGTGCGCGGCAGCGCTCGCGCCTCGAAACGCGTCGGAGATCCCTGGTAAACGCCGCTCAAGCGCAGGGCCGCTGTGTTTTGCGCGCCGCGCTGCACGATGGCCCGGGGCGTTGGTTCCAACACGGTGAACGGGGACTGCGACACATCGTATTCGAACTTGAAGTTCGGCCCGAGGTAGGAGCCGGTGTCATTGCGCGCGATGAGCGGACGGTTGAAGCTGTTGCCGATGTTGAACCGGCCTTCCACCCACTGGATGCCTGGCGCCGCCACCAGCGACGCATCGCGCGCGATCGGTTCCGCGGTCGCCGCGGAAAACGTTTGCGCGCCGATGACGTAACGGCCGGGGCTTAACGCCACCGGGGTGACCGTGACGAAGCTGATGCCGTTTTCCAGGGTCACGCCCATACCCTGAGGCACGGACCCGGAAGCGAGCAACGCGCCGGCTTGATCCCAAAGCCCGACCATCGCCGTTTCCGACGTGCCGTTGAAGTGGTGCTTGCCCAGGTGCGTCACGCGAATGGGGGTGGTCACGTCGAATGCGTAGCCGGCCATGAAATCGCTTCGGTTCGTGCTGACGGCGCTGCGCAGGGACAACGCGATTTCAGAGACGACCAGCTCAAACTTGAAGTTCGGGCCAAAATACGATCCGCTGTCCGCCTGCACCGACGTCGGGAGGCTGAACACACTGGTCAGGTTGTACCGGCCCTCGACCCAGCGCACGCCGGCCGCGGTTGACAACGTCGCCCCGAACACGAATCCTTCGGTCCCCGCGGCCGCGAAGGCCTGCGCCCCGATCACGTAGCGTCCCACCGGCAAGTTCACCGGCGTAATGGGAACGTAACTGACCCCGTTCTCCAGCGTCACACCGCCGCCTTGCGGCACCGACGCGGAACTCAGGAGCGTGCCGTCGCTGTTCCAAATTCCGACTTGTGCCGATTCGGAAGTGCCGTCGATGTGATGTTTGCCCAGATGCGTGAGCCGGATCGGCACCGTCACGTCGAAGGCGTAGCCCACCACGAAATTGCCATGGTTGGTGCCCGTGCCGGACGACACTGTAATCGCCGAGCTTCCGAGCGTTTCTGTCAAACCCGCCCCGCTGAGTGTGACGAACGCCACCGCCCAAAAAAGTCTGCCCAGGAACCGTTTCATTCCGTTTGTCCTTCTGTCTACGTTAGACGAAAATTCTCCCCCTCCATCCACACGGCATGAAGGTCGGAGAGCGCTGCCCAACACTGGTTAAAGTGAAATAGGAACCGTGCCTCCATAACAGAAGGACCGCAGGCTGTCCAGCCTCACATCGCGGAAAATTCAATCTCGGCCGCACTTTGAGTTTGCCAACGGACCGCCAGCCGTCCCGGCTCGCAGGGCGTCGCCTCGCGTGAAGTTCGACGAATTCCCCAGCACCTCTGTCCGTTTCGACCCGCTGTGGGCCGTGACGGGCCGTGCTCCGACAAGGTGTGCCCTCCGACCTCTCGAGTTCACGGACTGGCTCGCAGATTGACCAGTTCTCGCAGTTCGGCAGTCGGAATCCGCCACGGGCCCAGCAGCGCTGTGTCCACCACCAACCCGTCCGCCTCGACCCGTGTCGCCCTGGAACGCCAGACAGACCCGTCGAGCGTTCGCGCCTCGAAGGCCGCGGGCGACGCGGACGCCTCCCGCAGCACGACTGCCGCCACCTTCCGGCCGATCTCCAGGCTTCGCCGGCCGAACAACACCGAGCCAAGAAGGACCCGGCCGTTGGTCACGCATTGAAATTCGCCGTCCACAAAATCGCCATTGCTCAACAGGACTCCACCCCGCCCCGCCGGGAATTCCTCCGCACTGTCCAGGGGCCGAAACTCCAATCGCGCCACGTGCCGCGTGAGCACGCGAAGCCCCTTCTTTTCCGGAGACAGTGTCACCGCCGTGTCGTCCACGCCCCGGAAGTGGTCCGCGATGATCGTTCCGTCCCGGAGCACGATTCGTGGGGTGAACCCGGCGCGTGGTTCAAGCGATCGTGCGGTCACGTGGTCGAATTCGGCGGTGGCGGGGGACCCGCGGCGCCGGCTCGTGGCCGCCAGACCGACATAAATGCGGTCCGGCAGGCCGGCTTCGGTTTTGTCCAATGCCTGCCACCGGCGGCCATCGGTGGAATAGAATCCCGAAATCGTGTTGCCTTCGCGCCGGAGCTTGACCCAGTACGGCGGCTTCAAGTCCGGCCGCCGCTCGTCCGTCGTGCTGACACCGCGGGTCCTGCCGCGCCGGAAGTGCGCCCCGCCGCCGCCGGACACAGCCATCATGAGCGTGAACGCATCCGAATCGAGACTGGCACGCATGACCACGCCCGCCCTGGCCTGCTGGTCTTTCTCGTCGCGCGGGGTGATGCTGGCGACGCGGGCGATCATCTCGCCGTCGCCGCGAAACGGCTGGCAAACGAAGTGAAAACCCTCCTCGTTCTCGCCCCGTGCGGGCCGGGACGACTCGACGGTGAACCGCCCTCGGTAATGCACCGCGCTGCCCGGCTCTTCGAGCCGGCCGAGATCCAGGTTCTGCCACGGTTCGGGCAGCGCGCCGCGTTCCTCGTCCATGGCCAGCGGCTTCAGGCGCGGACTGAGCGGCGGGGAGACGTTCGTCGGGTTGGTGAAGTCGGCGCGAAGCAGGTTTGAGAGGGCCACGCGAACGGGCGGCGCGTTCGATGGAGTGACCAGCAGCGCATCGGGAGACTCGAGGTGGATTTGGCCGCAATGGAGGCTGCCATCGAGGGTTTGCACGGTGCCGGCGTTGGCTGGGAACGAGACGCCGTAAGCCAGCGCGGCCAGCGTGAGGAGGCGGGTGGCCGCGTACATGATTAACGTAGCTGCGACCGTGAGGTCGCGGGCCGAACTGCAATGCGATGACGGCCGATTCTGACGTTCAACGCCCCCGTCCCGCGACCTCACGGTCGCAGCTACGCTAACACGGCACCTTGCCACGGCCGTCCGCAGGGCGGCCACTTCACGTCGGCGGCGGGGAAGGAATATGGCGGCTGTTTGCGGCATGTCCGCACGTTCTGACGCTTGCGTCCCGTCCGACCATCAGTCGAGCTTGACGTCGGTATCCGCTTAGCGTAGCTGCGACCGTGAGGTCGCGGGGCGGGGACATTGGGCGTCGGGCGTTGGAATCGACTTCGTTCCCGTCCGAGCATCCGGTCCGCGACCTCACGGTCGCAGCTACGATAGGCAGGTTTTGACGTCGCCGCATAGATGCACGTCCAACCCCAACTCGGCCAATGCGGCGGCCTTGATGCGCGCGGCGCGGTGGGCCTGGCGTTCGTTGGGGGCATAGACGACCTGGATATGGTTGGCCTTGTGGCGCGCCATCATCTGATCGCGGCTGACGCCCTTGAGGACGGCGTGCATGATGGGCCACTGGGAGGTCGTTTCGCGCCAGCGGCGCTCCGTTTCCTTGCGCGGCAGCTTGACGACTTCCGCCACGCCCAGGTCGCAGTGCAATCGGCCGTTCATGATGAACACCCGGCTCCAG
>CAZZAQ010000562.1:0-3944 GCA_964652165.1 uncultured Bifidobacterium sp. | reverse complement strand
CGATGGGGGAGAGGGAGTGGAGGCTCAGCGCACGGTGGCGGCCTCGGAGACGATTTGCTGGACGGAGCGGAGTTGCTCCTGGTTCACCGCATTGAGCGCCGCGGATTTCTGCTGCGGCGTGAGCGCGGCGTCCGTGAGGATTTTCTGGCGCCGGGCTTCCGTGGCCTTGGTCATCTGGTAAATGGGCAGGATGGCCTTGGGCGGCGCGCCGTATTGCTGGGCAGTCATCTGGGCCTGACGATAGAGCGGATCTTTCGTGACGGAATACGTCTCATAGCGTTTCGGGCCGAGGACTTCCTTGATGGCCGCGTCCCGCTGGCGCTCGAATCGCTCGCGTTGCTGCTGGCTGAGGGCCTCCGGGCCGCCGTATTCGAGCTGCAACTGGTGCTGGATGGGATCGATGGCGCGGAAGATCTTGCGAAATTCCTCCTGCGACGTGTCGAAGCCGCTCAGTTCCAGGCGAAGCTGGTGGGCGTTATAGGAGTAGCGCAGGAGGAACTCCTCCAACTGTTCGGCGTTAAGCAGGCGGCGGAGGTCGGCGCGGGTCTGCTCGCGCAATTTGGCCATCTCGACCTGGTTCAGGCCCTGGCCCTCGTTCACGCGCGCCCAGAAGGCGCCCTGGTGCCGGTCGATGGAGCGGGCGCAAACTTCCTGCACGGAGTTGTGCAGGTCCGTCGGCAGCGAGCCGAGCACGGGGCCGGTGAGCTGCACGCTGCTCCAGAGCATCGCCTCGCTCTTTTCGTTCTCGAGCGCGTCGTAGCTCAGGTATTTTTCGATCATGGACCGGCGTTCTTCCTCGAGTTGCCGGCCCTTTTGCTGAAGCGCGTTGGCGATCATCGGGTCGGGCTCGGCTTTCCACCACTGGGGATCATGCAACTCCGCTTCCCTGGCGCGTTTCTTGGAGAACAGCTCGTTGATGTCCGCCAGGATGATGTACCGGACCCTGGCTTCGGGGCAACCGACAGCACGCAGGCTTCGGATGTAACCCTGGTAGTCGGCGGATTCGAGCCACTCCCAGTTGAACTTCTTCTCGGTGAATATGGGCCGGGCGGCAGGCTCGTTGGTCGTCGTCGCGGCCGCAGGCGGGTTGGTCTGAATATCCACGACCCGAGTCTCGTTCGTGAACTGAGCCGTCCGAAGCGGCGTTGTGTTTGTTTTCGCCGCCGGCGCCGCGAAGCTGGTCGCGACGACCTGCGGCTGGTTATTGCGAGACAGGAAAAGATAGGCCACGAAGCCGCCCGCCAGGGCGACGTTCAGTGCCAGAAACAGGTGCAGCAAGTTCTTGTCGCGCATACGTCCGGTCTCGGCGCGCCAGCGGTGGCAAACCACGGGATGCGCCGAAATGACTCGCCGAATCTACGACAAAGGGTGCTCCATCTCAACCCTCAAGGTTGTCCTGATTCCTGGCAGGACTGTCCTGAAGTGAGACATCCTTCCCTGGGGCTTTCGATGCTTTCCCCCGTGCCAGAAGGCTGTCGTATCCTGTCCGGTGCTTGCGAACCGGCGGGCTTTCACAGGCGTGCGGCCTCGCAGGGCGACACGCAAAGACCAACGCTGGCGCGAGGCCGGACAGCGTTCGGCTGCCGCCGCCGGAGCGCCAGACGGCCAATCCAACCCAGAGCAGGCTGCCGGCCACCCCGCGAAATCGAGCCCGCAAGACAGACTGGCAGGCCTTTTGCATCCAGTTGGCCTGTCCGCAGGCACCCGTCGGGCATGCCGCGATCTTCACCCACTTGAAAGCGGCGCTTCCTTGACGACATTTGTTTCCATGCCACTGCCTTGGCCCAATTGGTTGGCGATTGTAGCCGTGTGCCTGGCGCCCGCGATACATGCGCGCGCCGCAGTGCCGAAAGGCACGTACGAAATGGGATTCCGAAACGTGACGAACATCAATGCCGACCTGGTGCTCGCGCTCGATCCATCGAAACGCCGGCAGGTTTCCCCCAACACGTTGCTCCTGGGGACGGTCCGCCTTCCCTGCGTCGCCAGTTCGCCCGGCATGAATCCCGATGAGCCTGGACAGCCGGTGCGCATTTCCTCGAGCTTCATTGACTTCATCAATCGCCTCGCCCACGCAAAGGCGGTCGACGAGTCGGAACGCGAGTTCTTCCTCCGCTACACGACGCGTCTGGCCGAGGATCCCCGCACCACGCTGGCGCCGGACTTCAACGTGTTGCTCCCGCAGCGAGCCTGGAGCTTCAACACGATGAACCGGCAGGCCAGCCACTTCAATCAGATGGTCGGCGGGTTGCTCGGCATCGAGCACGCCCATCATTATCTGGGGCACTACCGGAAGAACGCCAAACACTTCGATCTCCAGACCGCGCTGCCTCAGCCGATTAACGCGGTCATTACCGAGCCGGAATGGCGCCAGGCGGTGCTCGAGGGCGCGCGCAACGCCCTGGCGTGCGGACTGGGCGTTGACGGCATGAAGGCGATCTTCGAGTGTTTCGGCCAGATGCCAACCCGTCCGGCCTGGGCGGCGTACTTTATCCATCCGCAGGCCGACGTGGGGCGCATCAGCGCCGAACTGGCGCAGACGGAGCGGGACTTCTTTGCGATGGACGCCAAGCCGCGCAAGATTGGGCCGATTGGCAAGTCGGGTTTCAGCCGCTGACTCAACGGCCCGCGCATACGCGGACCGTGGAGCTACTGCACGGGCGCATCAGACATCGTTGCGGTTTGGAACTCCCTCTCCCCGCGACGGAGGAGGGGGAGGGCCGGGGAGGGGAAATCTCTGTTCGCAACGGCCCTCCTCTCCCCAGCCCTCTCCTCCCTCGGAGGGAGGAGAGAATTCTCCGAAAGAATTCGCGCATTGAACCCCTGAACCACGAATGGATGGTAGGGCGCGTCGCTCCGCGCGCGCCGGTCTGGGATGTCGAGTGCGGCGCGCGCGGAGCGGCGCGCCCTACCTTCAGGTTCCTGGGCAGGGAGTAAGCAGGCGCAGCGTCCCAAACAGTGTGAAGATGCGCGCCTACTGCACAAACTCCAATTCCGGCGCCTTTGGGATCAGTCCCGCGGTGAATGCAGAGCCGAGGAACCGGCGGATCGATTCCCGGCCGCGCTCGCCGTAATCCAGCGTCCAATCGTTCACGTACATGCCGACGAATTTGTCCGCCAGTTCGCCGCCCATGCCGCGGGCGAACTGCAGCGCGTGCTGCACGGCCTCGCGCCGGTGGGCCAGGCTGAACCGGATGCTGGCCGCGAGGATGTCCGAGAGGGTCTTGCGCACGTCGGCCGGGAAGCGCTTGTGAATCACATTGCCGCCCAGCGGCAGCGGCAGGCCGTCGTTCGCCCGACCCCACCAGGCCCCGAGATCCTCGCAACAGACCAGGCCTTCGTTCTGAAAGGTCAATTGGCCTTCATGGATGATCAGCCCCACGTCGGCCTTGCCTTCGCGGACGGCGGTGAAAATCTCGTCGAACGGCACGACCACGTGCCGGAACGCTTTCGCCGGCCGGCCCAGCCAGAGTTGCAGCGCGAGAAACGCGCTGGTCATCCTGCCCGGCACGGCGATGGTCTTCGCGGCGATTTCTTCGCGCGTGAACCGCTGAGTGGCCACGAGCATCGGCCCGTAGCCGTCGCCCATGCTCGCGCCGCTGGGCAGCAGCGCGTATTCGCCGCACACGTAGGCGTAGGCGTGGATGCTGATGGCGGAGATGTCGAGTTCTCCGCGCGTGGCCCGCTCGTTGAGCGTCTGAATGTCCTGGAGAACGTGCTCGAACCGAAATCCGTGCGTGGGAATCAAACCCTTGGCCAGCCCGTAGAACATGAAGGCGTCGTCGGGGTCGGGGGAGTGGCCGAGGGTGAGCGGGCGCTGAACCATGGGAGGAGCGTAAGGCGTAAAACGTAAAACGTAAAACGTAAGATCGATCGGGAGCGTAATCCTTCAGTGAAGGCCGGTGGGGCGAGCGTCCCCGCGAGCCGGAGCCAAGAAACGCTGA
>CAZZAQ010000561.1:0-3956 GCA_964652165.1 uncultured Bifidobacterium sp. | reverse complement strand
CCCAGGGTGGTCCCGTGCCCATCTGCGACGTCACCTGCTCCCCGGACCCGGACTCCGGAACCTACGCCGTCACTATCGCCGCCCGGCCCAAGTTGCCCAACGCGCGCGGCCTGGCCAGCACCATGGTTCCGCGGGAACCGCGGCGGCATGCTGATTCAGCGATGTCGGTTCTTCTCGGCAGCGAAAGCTACAACTACGCCGTCCGCATCCTGAACCTGCCGGGACGCAACAGCCTCGACCTGAACCTTGCGCTTTACTACAACAGCCGCGTCTGAACCCACGATTCCGTCAACGCCACCATGACCTTCAACGCCGACCGCGACTTCCCCAGTTATGGCTTCCGGCTGGGCTTCGGCTACGTGGAGAAAGATGCGACCACCAACGTCTACATTCTGACCGAGGCCGACGGCAGCAAACGGCGGATGCCGTTGACCACCACCAACTCGTACGATTCAGACGACACGTCCTACATCAATTACAACTCTTCCACCAAGATCCTGAAATACAAGAACGGCACGCAGGTCAGCTATCAGGATTTTCCCAGCCAGCCCGGCCAGCTCTTCCGTCCCACGCAGATCAAGGACACCAACGGCAACTTCATCACCATCACGTATCGCACCGAGGCCAACCGCGACCAGCACATTAACACCATCACCGACACCCTGGGCCGAGTAGTCACCTTCAACTACAACGCGGACGGCACGCTCGCCGACATCAAGCAAGGTACCGATACCCACGCCACCTTCACCTGGAACCTCAGCTACGCCCTGAACTACAACTTCAGCCCTTCGCTCACAACACCGAACACCTTGCCCTCAGGCAACACGCACAAGGTCCTCACCAGTTGCACCTACGGCGGCAACAGCACCAAGTACAGCTTTACCTACGGCGACTGGGGCATCGTCAAGAAGATTGAGCGCAAAAGCTCAACCAACGCGGTGCGCAGCTACGTGGAATACGACTACCCCACCGCAGCCGCCCCGCTTTCCGCGCATCCCACCTGGACGACGGAAACATCCTACGATGGCGTGAATACCCTCAACACCACCTACAGCGCGACCAAGGTGGGGAACCTGGTGAGCACCTATACGGTCACCGATGCGGGCGGGGCCAAGACGGTCACCACCCTGAACACCAGCGGCACCTACCAAGGCATGATGTCGTCGCTGGAGATACGCGACGCGGGCAACGTGACCCTGCGGCGCATGGACAATGTCTGGATCTCGGATACGGGCGGCAAGAACGCTCGTCTCTCCAGCGTGACCACCACCCTGAGCGACAGCGGGCAGCAATCCAAGGTGGAGTACACCTACACCACCTACGGCAACCTGAGCCTTACGAAGGAGTACGACTACGGCCTGGCCCTGAAGCGGCAAACGGCGCTGACCTATCTCACCACCGCCAGCTATACGACCACCTACCACATCCTGGACCGGCCCACGCAGGTGCTGGTGAAAGACGGCGCGGGCGCCATTGTGGGGCGGACGGATCTGGCCTACGACGGGAGCGCGCTCACTTCCGTGACGGGCGCGCTGCAGCACAACGACGCCAGCTATCCCTCCACGTTCCTCACCCGCGGGAACCTGACCCAGATCAAGCGCTACTCGAACGCAGCCGGGGGCGCCGGGCTGATCACCCGAAACTTCGCCTACGACTCGCTGGGCAACCTGCGCACTGCCGACCTGGATTGCTGCACCACCAAGCAGTGGAACTACTCGGCGACCACGCAGTACGCCTACCCGGATTCGACGGTGCGGGGGCCGGCAGGGACGCAGCTTACCACCAGCGCGACCTATAACTTTGCCAGCGGCACGGTGGCCACCAGCACGGATGAGAACGGCAAGGTCACCAGCTACCAGTACGACAGCATGGACCGGCCGACTTCGGTGACGCTGCCCAACGGCGTGGTGCTCCTCAGCAGCTACAACGATTCGGCGGTTTTTCCCACGGTGACGAATTCCAATACCGCCAACAGCGCCATCGAGATCACCACCTTCGACGGGAGCGGGCGGGTGATCCAGCAGCAGCTCAAGAACGGCTCCAGCCTGGTGAGCACCGTGACCACGGCCTATGACGACCTGCAGCGGCGGGTGGTGGCGGGCAATCCGCAGGGACCTTCCGACCCGACGCCGCCCTCGACCGTGACCCAGTTCGACTACCTCGGGCGCACGCTTTCGGTGACGCCTCCGGGCTCGGGCGGCAGCTACCAGTATGCGTATGCGGGGAACGCAGTGACGGTGACCGATCCCGCGGGCAAGCAGCGGCGCAACACCTCGGATGGGCTGGGGCGCCTGGTGATGGTGGAGGAGCCGGGCTGGGGCGACGGGGTTGCGGGCAAGGGCAGCGTCGCCATCAGCGGCAGCGAGCAGTTTACCGAGATCGCGAACTGCGACCAGTCCGAGCCCCCGCAGTGTTTTCCGCCCACCTACGACTACGACAGCGGCACGGTAAGCATCACCGTGAACGGGGCGAGCAAGACGGTGAACTACGGGCAGAGCAGCACCGCGTCCAACGTGGCGGCGGCGCTGGCCACGGCCATCGCCAACGACGCAGCGTTCCCGGCCACCGCCAGCGTCACCGGCTCGACCGTGAACCTGACCGCGCGGGTGGTGGGCGCCAACACCAACTACAGCTATTGGGCGGCCTCGCAGACCAACAAGCCGGAGCTTTACCCGGGCCCGTCGTTCGCGGGGACTCCCGCGGGGCCGGCGTTCACCGGCGGGAAGGACGCGACGGCGCAAGGCACACCGTCGCTGGCCTCGCCCATGACCACCACCTACACCTACGACGTGCTGGACAATCTGCGCACGGCGTCGCAGGCGGCCCTGGAGCTGGTGGGCGGGCAGCCGCTGGCGGGGCAGGCGCGCACCTACGTCTATGACTCGATCAGCCGGCTGACCTCAGCCTCGACGCCGGAGAGCGGGACGGTCACGACGTATTACACCACCGCGGGCGGGGCCACCTGCAGCTACGATCCCAGCGCCGTCTGCCGCCGCACCGACGCGCGCAGCATAACCTCCACCTACAGCTACGACGGCCTGGGGAGACTCGGCACTGTCTCCTACTCCGACGGCACACCGGCAGTAACCTATACCTATGGGACCAGTTCGGCATCCAACAACAACGGGCGGTTGGTGAGCTTGGCCGACGGCGCCGGCGCCGAGAGTTACACTTACGATCTGATGGGGCGGATTACTAATGTGGCGAAGGTCATCAGCGGCGCCACCTACAACCTGGTCTACGCCTACAACAACGCCGGGCAATTGCAGTCGCTCACTTATCCTTCCGGGCGCATCGTGACGCAGGGTTTTGACGCCATCGGGCGGATGAACTCGATGGCCAGCGGCGCGACCACGTATCTTTCCTCGCCCAGCTACAACGCGGCCGGGCAGCCGCTGGGCTTCAGCTACGGCAACGGAGTGGCCGCCACCTTCAGCTACAACCAGCGCCTGCAACTGGCCTCGCTGCGCTACGTCAACGGCTCAACCGACCTCTTGAACCTGGCGTACAACTACGGCACCCAGAACAACGGCCAGATCAAAGACGTCAAGCACTACACGTCTCCGGGCGTTGAGGACCAGACCAAGTCGCAGAACTACGAATACGACGCCTGGGCGCGGCTCAAGAAGGCCTACACCACCAACCTGGTGCAGCCGGGGACGTGGCGCCTGGAGTGGGAGTACGACCGTTTGGGCAACCGGCGGAACCAGACCCTGACCGGCGGGAATACTTCCATCACCCAGCCCCAGCTTGCCATCTCCGAGACCACCAACCGCATCACCACCGCCGGGTTCGTCTACGACGCCGCCGGCAACATGACCAACGACTCCATTCACGCCTACACCTATGACGGCGAGAACCGCATCAAGACAGTGGACGGCACAGCCGCAACCTATACCTACTCCGGCCCGTTCCGTGTCAAGAAGGTCGCGGGCGCGACCACCACGGTCTACACC
>CAZZAQ010000560.1:0-3961 GCA_964652165.1 uncultured Bifidobacterium sp. | reverse complement strand
ACGCCTCGGCGCGCGCGGAGCGACGCGCCCTACCATTTATGAGATGGCTTCTAGCTGTTGGCAGCGAATCGAGAGACTTTCCGTCCACCAAGGAGGCACATCGAGTTGCGCGCAGATCGTTCACGCCAACAGCTTCTGAACAACATTGCCGGCCACATCCGTCAGCCGGAAATCGCGGCCCTGGAAACGGTACGTGAGCCGTTCGTGGTCCAGGCCGAATAAGTGGAGCACGGTCGCGTGGAGGTCGTGAATCTCGACCGGATCGCGCGCCACGTTCCAGCCGATCTCGTCCGTCTCGCCGATGACCTGCCCGCCCTGGATGCCGCCCCCGGCCATCCACAGGCTGAAGGCAAACGGATGATGGTCGCGCCCGGTGACCGTCTTGTAGCCGACGCGGTTTTCGCCCAGTGGCGTGCGCCCGAATTCGCTGCCAAACACCACCAGCGTCGTGTCCAACAGTCCGCGCTGCTTCAGGTCCTTCAACAGCGCGGCGATGGGCTGGTCGGACATGGGGGCGTTGAAGCCCAACTCCAAGTCGAGGTTGCTGTGGTGGTCCCACGAGGCGTGATAGACGTTCACGAAACGGACGCCGCGTTCGACCAGCCGCCGCGCGAGCAGGCAGTTGCGGGCGAACGCGCGGAACTGCCCGGGGCCGCCTCCGCGGTCGGTCTTGATCTTCGGGTCGTCGCGGTCCAGGCCGTAGGCGCCGAGCGTGGCTTGCGATTCTCCGCTCAGGTCCATCAGTTCGGGCGCGGCCGATTGCATGCGGAACGCCAATTCGTAAGACGCGATGCGGCTGGCGATCTCGGGATCGCGAACGTGCCGGTGGCGAAGGCGGTTGAGATCGTTGATGGCATCGATGCCCAGGTGCTGCATCTCGGCCGTGATGCCCGGAGGGTTGCCCAGATTGAGCACGGGGTCGCCCTTGTGGCGAAACAGCACGCCGGCGTAATTCGAGGAAAGAAAGCCGTTGCTCCAAAGCTGCGACCCGCCGCTCAAGCCGCGCCCCGCCGTGAGCACGACGTAGCCGGGCAGGTCCTGGGAAACGCTTCCCAGACCGTAATTGAGCCACGAGCCGACGCTCGGCCGGCCGAAGATCGGCGCGCCGGTGTTCAGCATCAACTGGCCGGGATGATGGTTGAACTGCGTTGTGCGCATCGAGCGGATGAGCGCGATCTCGTCCGCGCAACTCGCCAGGTGCGGCAGCAGGTCGGACAGCTCCATTCCGCACTGGCCGCGCGGGGCGAACGCCCGCGGGCTGCCCAGAAGGACGGCGCTCTCCTTCTGAATGAACGCGAATCGCACTTCCTTGGTGAGCGACTCCGGCAGCTTCTGGCCGTTCAACTCGTTGAGCTTGGGCTTCGGATCGAACAGGTCCATCTGGCTCGGCCCGCCTTCCATGAAAAAGAAGATGCAAGCTTTCGCGCGCGGGGCGAAATGCGGAGGCGCGGCGGGGCTTGCCGAGGGCGCGTGGCCGAGGGCCGATTCGGCGGCCAGAAGCCCATCGGCCCGGAACAGCGACGCCAGCGCCAGCGTGCCGAGCCCGCTGGCGGCCGTGGCGAGGAAATCGCGCCGGGTCAAATCGACGATTTCGCGAGGGTTCATCGTGTCAGTCCACCCGGAATTCTAAACCACGAATGGACACGAATCGACACGAATAGGAAACAGACACGGATTGCACGGATTTGCACTGATTGAATCCGTGTCAATCCGTGCAATCCGTGTCTTCCATCCGCATCTTCACATTCGTGTTCATTCGTGTCCATTCGTGGTTGAGTTGTTGTCCTTACGTCCATTCTTCTGCCTCCCGAGGCGCGCGCGGACCAGGCCGATCAACTCTTCTGCGTAGCCGGTTTTCAGCCAGACCGCGAGGCCGAAATAGGCCGCCGTCGCGACCGTCATCGGGACGAGCACTTCGCCAAGTTGCAGGGCGAAGTTGCCGTGCCCCAGCCGCGCCTCCCACAGCGCCGCCAGCCCCCAGGCGATGCCGCCGGCGACGAGCGTCGCCCCCAGCAACGCGGGCAGGTGCCGGCGCACTTCGGCCATCTCGAGCGTCTTCAACTTCCGCCGCAGCGCGTAGAACAGGAGGGAAACGTTGATGAGGGCGCTCAACGTGTTCGCCACCCCCAGCCCCGCCTGCCGCCAGTGCGACACCAGCGCCAGCGCCAGCAGCGCGTTTACCGCGAGACAAAACACGCTGATCTGCATCGGTGTCTTCGTGTCGCCGAGCGAATAGAACGCCCGCGCCAGGATGTTGACGAGCGAGAAGGCCACCAGGCCGGGGGCCAGGCACATGAGTGCGCTCGCGGCGCGGCCAGTGGACGACTCGTCGAAAAGTCCGCGCTCGAACAGCAGGCGAATGATCGGCTCGGCCAGCGTCAGCAGCAGCACTCCGGCGAGCAGGTTCACGAACACCAGCCAGCCCACGCCCTGCCGCAGCGTCGCGCGAAACTCCGGATACTTCTTCTCCGCCGCCAGCCCCGAGAGCGTTGGCAGCAGGTAGGTCGCCAGCGAAATCCCGAACACACCCTGCGGCAGTTCCATCAGCCGCACCGCGTAGTTGAACGACGCCACCACGCTGCCATCCACCGCGAACGCGAACCCCTGCGTCACGAGCACGTTGATTTGAAACGCCGCCACGCCCACCGCGCCGGGGATCATTTGCTTCACGACGTGGCGCACGGTTTCATCCCGCCAGGGCGAGACCCATTGGTAGGCGAAGCCCTCCGAGTGCAGCAGCGGCAGTTGAAAGATGGCCTGCGCCACGCCCGCCAGCACTACGCCGATCGCCAGACCGAAAATCTGTTTCTCCAACGTCTTTCCCATCCACGGCGCCAGCAAGAGCACCGACGCAATCATCACCACGTTCAACATCGTCGCGCCCATCGCGGGGACAAAGAAGTGGCCGCGCGCATTGAGCATCCCCATGAAGATTGCCGCCACGCACACCAGCAGCACGTAGGGAAACATCCAGCGGAGCAGATCCAGCATCAACCTCGTCTGCCCGTCCTGCAGATTGACGCTCAACACGAGCGACACACCGCCCAGCAGCGCGACGAACAAGCCGGCCAGCCCCGCGCCGATCCCGACGCCCGCGCGCCCGCCGCGGCTCAACGTTTCCCTGCCCCGTTCGCGCAACACGAGCACCAGCGCCGCGAGGCTGATGAGCACAATCCACGGATACCCGGCGTCAAGCAGGCGCACAATGCGCAGGGTGTCACTCGTGTGCGCACCGAGGTGAAGCAGCAGGGAAATCCCCAGCACCCCCAGCGCCACGAGTGCCGTCGCGCTCGCGAAAAGGCCGGACAGCACCGCATTGGCCGCGCGCCACATCTCCGCGTCGCCGGCGGTCTTTTCCTTCTCCTTGAACACCGGGATGAACGCCGCGGAGAGCGCCCCTTCGCCGAGCAGGCGCCGGAAGAGGTTCGGCACCATGAACGCCAGCGTGAACGCCCCCGCCACCCAGGTGTCGCCCATGAACTTCGCGTAAACGACCTCGCGCGCCAGCCCAAGCACCCGGCTGAGCATCGTGGCGACGCCCATCGCGCCCGACGACTTGAGCATTTGCGACATGCGCGCGGATTGTTCGGAGTTCGCGCTGCGCAGGGCAAGAAACCTTTGATCGCAAGACGCCCCAAAGTAGGGCGGGCGTCTCGCCTGCCCCGTCCGCGAAGCGGCAACGTAGGGCAGGCGTCTCGCCTGCCCCGGCCGCGAAGCGGCCAAACGGGGACGCGCCTTCGTCGCCGGGCAGGCGAGAAGCCAGCCTTACGATTCATGAGAAGGCAGAAAGATGGGGGCAGAAAAATGAACTCATTTTTCTGCCCCCATCTTCCTGCCCCCGGACGCGGTTCATGGAAACGGCCAACGTGACAGGGGAGATTCAAGAACCGGCCGATACAGGAGCGCGGACAGCCTTGTCTGCGCGAATTTGAGAAAAATCCAGGAAACACGCGGACAAGGC
>CAZZAQ010000559.1:0-3967 GCA_964652165.1 uncultured Bifidobacterium sp. | reverse complement strand
CGTAAGGAGGCTCATTCTCAGAATTCAGAACTCGAGCATCCAACATCCGAGCCAAAACAGAGCCTCCTCACGTCGGCTGCTACGAAGCTTGGGATCGCCGGGATCTGCGGCCAGACAAAACAAGCGCTCGGCGAAGCTGCGCTCGCCCGCGAACTCGGGTTCCATGCCGGGCTGCTCAGTCTCGGAGCGCTTCGCGAAGCGAGCGAGGACGAGTTGCTGGCCCACTGCCGCAGGGTTGCGGAAGTCATCCCGCTCTTTGGCTTCTACCTTCAACCCACGGTGGGCGGGCGCGTGTTGCCACACTCGTTCTGGCGGCGCTTCGCCGGGATCGAAAACGTCGTCGCCATTAAAATCGCGCCGTTCAATCGCTACCAGACTCTCGACGTGATCCGCGCCGTCGCGGAAACCGGCCGTGACGATATCGCGCTCTACACGGGCAACGACGACAACATCGTGCTCGACCTCCTCACGCCCTTTCGCTTTTCCGTCGCTGGAAAATGGGTCGAACGCCGCATCGTGGGCGGCTTGCTCGGCCATTGGGCGGTGTGGACGCGGCGGGCCGTCGAGTTGCACGCCGAATGTCGCCGCGCCGCCAAGAGCGGCGAGCCGGTTTCGAGCGAACTGTTGCGACGCGCCGCTGAAGTTACCGACGCCAACGCCGCGTTTTTCGATGCTGCTAACGACTACGCCGGGTGCATCCCCGGCCTCCACGAAGTGCTGCGCCGGCAAGGCTTGCTGGAAGACACCTGGTGCCTCGACCCGGAGGAGGCGCTCAGCCCTGGCCAGCGCGAGGAGATTGACCGGGTCTGCCGCGCCTATCCGCACTTGAGCGATGACGATTTCGTTGCCGCGCATCGGGATGAATGGCTGCGCGGTTGAGCAATGGCGATTCAGGTTTCATTCCCTTGCCCCCATTCCCCTGCCATCTCACGGCGCCGCGCAGGCCACGACCGTTGCGGAATTGTCAGGGGAATGGGGGCAAAGGAATCAAAGCCTCGGAGTTGCCAACTCTCAGCGCAATCCACGCGGGGAAATGGGTAGGGTGGCTGTGCCCGCAGTCAAACTAGAACTGCCGGACCGCGGCACGGTGCACGCGGTTTGGACTTGCGCGCGATGAAAGGGCTGCCCTACGTTCAACCACTAACTCCTCAATATCAACGAAAGGTCTGTATGCTCCCACGATCACTTCCATCCGCTTCCGCCCGAGGATTTCTCGGCGGCCTCGCCGTCACGATGTTGGCCATGGGTCTGGCCGTCACACCGGGTCACACCGCACCCTCGCCTGACGACGGCAAGCTGCGCATCATCTGCTTTGGGGCGCACCCGGACGATTGTGAGATTCAAGTCGGCGGCACCGCCGCGATGTGGGCGGCCAAAGGGCACAAGGTCAAATTTGTGTCCGTGACCAATGGCGACATCGGCCACTGGCGCGAGGCCGGCGGCCCGCTCGCCAAACGCCGCCTGGCCGAGGTGCTCGAGACCGCCCGCATCCTCGGCATCACCAGCGAAGTGCTGGACATCCACGACGGCGAGTTGGAGCCCAACCTGGAGAATCGCCGCAAAATCACCCGCCTCATCCGCGAGTGGAACGCGGACCTGGTCGTCAGCCATCGCCCCAACGACTATCACCCCGACCATCGCTATACCGCCGTGCTGGTGCAGGACGCCGCCTACATGGTGACCGTGCCGTTCTTCTGTCCCGACGTGCCCCCGCTGAAAAAGAACCCGGTCTTCATGTACAGCCCCGACCGCTTTCAAAAGCCCAATCCGTTCCAGCCGGACGTCGCCGTCTCCATCGACTCGGTCATCGAGAAGAAACTCGACGCGATGGATGCGTTGGAATCGCAGTTTTACGAAGGAGGCGCGAACGGTTCGGCGGAGCTCATCTCGGCCGACTCGAAGAAACAGAAAGAGCGCAAACAGGAGGTCCGAGCCGGCTTTGACAAACGGGCGAAAGACATCGCCACCCGGCATCGCTCCAAACTTGCCGATTTCTACGGGAAGGAAGCGGCGGAAAAGATCCAGTACGCCGAGGCCTTCGAGATTTGCGAATACGGCCGCCAGCCCAACAAAGCGGAGCTTAAACGGCTCTTTCCGTTCTTCGGCGAGTGATGTCTTCTCTCAGCCTTCCTTCAGCCATCGCGCGACTTTTGCCGCGCCGTAAGTAATCACGATGTCCGCTCCCGCCCGGCGCATGGCCAGCAGACTTTCCAGCGTCACCGCGCGCTCGTCGATCCAGCCGCGCGCGGCCGCCGCCTGCACCATCGCATACTCCCCGCTCACCGCGTAAGCCGCCGTCGGATAGCCGAACTCCGACTTCACCCGCCACAGCACATCCAGATACGCCAGCGCCGGTTTCACCATCACCATGTCGGCGCCCTCGGCGATGTCCAGCGCCACCTCCCGCAGCGCCTCGGCTGCGTTCGCCGGATCCATCTGGTAGCTGCGGCGGTCGCCGAATTTCGGCGCCGACTCCGCGGCTTCGCGAAACGGGCCGTAAAAAGCTGACGCAAACTTCGCCGCGTACGACAGGATGGGCGTCTCCCCGAACCCGTCTGCGTCGAGGCGCTCCCGGATCGCGCGCACCCGGCCGTCCATCATGTCGCTCGGCGCGACCACGTCCGCGCCCGCCTCGGCGTGGCTTGCGGCCGTGTTCGCCAGCAACTTCAGCGTGGCGTCATTGACGATGCGCGCGCCCCCCGGTCCGCGCCGCACGATGCCACAGTGCCCGTGCTCCATGTACTCGCAAAGGCACACGTCGGTGAAGACGAGCAAACCCGGCAGCTCCTTCTTCAGCAGCCGCACCGTCTGTTGGACGATGCCGTTGCGGGCGTAGGCGCCGCTGGCCCTGGCATCTTTCCGGTCGGGAATTCCGAACAACAACACCGCCGGCACGCCCACGGTGTGCGCCGCCATGGCTTCCTTGAGCAGTTCATCTGGCGAAAGCTGGAACACCCCCGGCATTGCGCCGACCTCGCGGCGCAGCTTGCGACCCGGCCGTGCGAACAGCGGCAGCACGAGTTGCTCCGCGCTCAGGCGCGTTTCCGCGACCAGCCGGCGCAGCGCGGCCGACCCCCGAAGCCGGCGCGGGCGATAGGCGGGAAACCGGCCGGCGATGCGCAAATTCATGCGCGTAGGCTAACGAACCGCTGTGCCCGTCGCAACGTCCGCGTGGCGACCGCGCCGCCGGTCTCATTAGCACCCCGCTTCAGCGGGGTGTCTGCGCGAAGGAGTCCGTCGAAACCGTTTCAACGGTTTTCACAGGGTGTCAGAAACCGTTGAAACGGTTTCTCCTCTGGCCCCGGCCCGACACCCCGCTGAAGCGGGGTGTTAATGAGATGGAATTCTCGCAGCGAGAAACTTGTGAAATATCCGAGTCAGGAGTAGCTGCGACCTCACGGTCGCAGCTACTCCAGACGCTCAACCTGTTCCTGGCGCTGCCAACTTGGCAGCCACGCGCCGGGAAAAGCTCTCCACGCGAATCACGGCCCGCTGGTGAACACCGCGCGCGATCGTCTCGTGCCCATCCCGCGCCTCCACCGCGAATGTCACCTCGCGGCCCTCGGCGCGGATCACGCGCACCGTGAGCGTGACGGTCGCCCCGACCGGCGTGGGCGCAAGGTGCCGCAGGTCGATCTCCATGCCGACCGTCCGCTCATTGGGGTCCAGCAGCGGCGCGAGCGCCTGCCGCGCCGTGCGCTCGATCAGCCCGATGAGGCTGGGCGTGGAGAGCACCGCCGGCATGCCGCCCTCGGCGAACTCGATGGCGTGTTTCGCCTCGACGACGAATTGGAGCTCGCTGGTCAGCCCGACTTTGGGAACGCTGTTCATAAGCCCTACACCGCAGCGATCTAGCGGGTCGAAACGCCGGCCGGTCAAATCAAAAGCCCGTGGGCGCAACCCGGCACACGGACCAGATCGAAGTGGGGCAGGCGACCGCGCCTGCCGAAGTCCACCGGGCGACTCC
>CAZZAQ010000558.1:0-3973 GCA_964652165.1 uncultured Bifidobacterium sp. | reverse complement strand
CTGCTACAGCTATGGCGCCCTGGTCTGGCTGTTGGCACGCAGCGGACTTTCGGTTTTCCCGGCCACGATGCTGGGGGCCGGAGTCGTATTCTCGGTCGAGTTGCTGCAGACCTGGCTGCCCGGCCAAACGGCGGATGTTACGGACCCTCTGCTCTCGATGGCGGCCGGTGGCTTGATCGCCGTGTTCGAGCCTGCCGAGCAGGAGATGATCCGCATCCAGCTTTCCACCGTGTTGCAGGCGGTCATCTCCCAACTGCTCATCCCGCGCCACGACAAGCCGGGCCGCATCGCGGTCTTCGAAGTCATGATCAACACCCCGTCCGTCGCCGCGCTGATCCGGGACAACAAAACCTTCCGCATCAACTCGGACATCCAGACGGGTGCCAAGTACGGCATGGTCACCCTCGACAGTTTCCTGATGGAGAAATACATGGCCGGCTTGATCTCGCGCGAGGAAGTCGTCACCAAGGCGCAGGATCCGGTCACCGCTCAGGCCAAATTGCAGGAATACGAGCTGGCCCGGGCGGTCGGGGCCACGATGGGCGGCGGGCAGGCGGGCGGGATGCCCCATGGGGCCGTGCCGCCGCCACCCGGGGGTGGGCCTCCTCCTCCTCCTCCCCCGAAGCGCTAGCGTATGTCCGACTACATTTCAGACCCATTGCTGGCGCTGATCAAGGAGCGCGGGCTGATCGACGACCTCCAGCTCGAGGAAGTCACACAGGAGCAGTCCCGCACCGGTAAACCGTTCAGCCAGGTGCTGGCGGATTTCGGGCTGGTGGATATCGAGACGCAATTGCAGGTGATGGCGGAACACCTGGGCACGGAGGTGGTGAACATCGACGGGATGGAGTTCACGCCCGAACTGCTGAAAAACATCCCTTCCGCCACCGCGCGGATGTACCAGTGCATCCCGGTGGCGGACTTTGGTTCCGCGGTCCGCGTCGCGATGGCCAACCCGCTGAACCCGGCCGCCGTCGACGAAATCTCCTACATCGTCTCCAAGGAAGTGCAGCTCGTCGTCGCTGATCCCGGTGCCATCGAAAAGGTCATCAGCAAGCATTACGGCGACGACAGCGAAAGTGTCGGCGACATTCTCAAGGAACTGGGCGCCGACACCGAGATCGGCAAAGAAGCCAGCGCCGCCGCGGCCCACGACGACGCCGCCGAGATGGTGGACCTGGCCAACGAGGTGCCCATCGTGCGCTTCGTCAACCTGGTCATCTTCCAGGCCATTCAGGACCGGGCCAGCGACATCCACTTCGAGCCATTCGAGGATGAATTCAAAATCCGCTACCGCGTCGATGGCGCGCTGTACGAAATGTCCCCGCCGCCCAAGCACCTGGCGCTGCCGGTCATCTCGCGTCTCAAGGTCATGTCGAACCTGAACATCTCCGAGCGGCGTCTGCCCCAGGACGGCCGCATCAACTTCCCGATGGCCAACCGCCAGATCGACCTGCGTGTCTCGACCTTGCCGACGCAATTCGGCGAGTCCGTCGTGCTGCGCGTGCTGGATCGATCCGCGATGAATCTCGACCTTGAAGCCCTCGGCCTGCCCAAGTATATCGGCGATTATGTCAACGAGGCCATCCAGCAGCCCAACGGCATTTTCGTCGCCACTGGCCCCACCGGCTCCGGCAAGACGACCACGCTTTATTCCTGCCTTCGCAAGGTCAACACCATCGACGTCAAGCTCCTCACGGCGGAGGATCCCGTCGAATACGACATCGACGGCATCATTCAAGTGGCCATCAACGAAGCGCAAGGGATGACCTTCGGCAAGGCGTTGCGTTCGTTCCTCCGCCAGGATCCGGACATCATCATGATTGGGGAAATGCGCGATCTGGAGACGGCGCAAATCGCCATTCAGTCCTCGTTGACCGGCCACCTGGTGCTCAGCACGCTGCACACCAACGACGCCCCCGGCGCCGTCACGCGCCTGGTCGACATGGGCGTCGAGCCGTTCCTGATTTCATCGACGCTCATGGCCGTGCTGGCCCAACGGCTGGTCCGCACCATTTGCAAGAAGTGCCGGACGCCCTTCGAACCGACCGAGAGCCAGCTCTCGCTGTTGAACCTCAGCCCGCATGACATCGGCGACAAAGTATTCTACTACGGCCGCGGCTGCTCCAACTGCAACGACACCGGCTACCGCGGGCGCAAAGGCATTTTCGAATTGCTCGTGATTAGCGAGGCGCTGCGCAATCTAATCAATGAACGCTCGCCTGCCGTGGTCCTGCGCCAGAAAGCGGTGGAACTGGGTATGGTGACCTTGCGCGAAGACGGCTTGCGCACCATCTTTGATGGTGATACCACCATCGAAGAAGTCGTGAAATACACCTGAACCCAGGCTCAGTTATGCCCAAATACAGCTACGTGGCCATGGATTCCCGCGGCAAGGAAACCAAGGGAACCCTCGACGTCGCCAACCAGAACGAAGCCATCGGACGGCTCAAGGAAATGGGCTTTTTCCCGACGAAAGTCGTCGAAGAAAAAGCCGCCAAACCCGAAGCCAGGACCAAGGCCGCCCCCGGCCGGCCCGGCCAGAAGAAGGCTGCCAGGGGCGCGCTGGACTTCCAGATCAAGATTCCCGGCCTGAGCGGCCGCGTGAAGCCCAAGGTGCTGACGGCCTTCACCCGCCAGCTCGCCACGCTCGTGGACGCCGGCCTGCCCCTGTTGCGCGGGTTGCGCGTGCTCGAGAAACAGGAGAAAAACGTCACCTTGAAGGACATCATCGGCCAGCTCGGTTACTCCATCGAAGGCGGCAGCACTTTCTCCGAGGGCCTGGCGCAGCACCCGAAGGTCTTCAACCGCCTTTTCGTGAACATGGTCAAGGCCGGCGAACTGGGCGGCGTGCTCGAAGTGGTGCTGGCGCGGCTGGCGGAGTTCATGGAAAAGGCGCAGAAGATCAAGGGCAAGGTCATCGCGGCCATGTTCTATCCGACCGCGGTCATCACCGTCGCGGTCATCATTCTGGCTGTCCTCATGATTTGGGTCGTCCCGAAATTCAAGGACATCTTCAAGGACATGTTGCCCGGCCAGAAGCTGCCGGGCTTCACGCGCTTCGTACTGGGTGTCAGCGACATGGTCGCCAACAACTTCATCTGGACGGCAGCCATCCTGTTCGTGTTGGTCGTGGCTTTCATCATGTTTACCCGCACCCGATTCGGCCGGCGCGCCTTCGACAAGTTCAAGCTGAACATGCCCCTGCTCGGCCCCGTCATCAGCAAGGTGGCCATTTCCAGGTTCACGCGCACGCTCGGCACACTGGTCAGCAGCGGCGTGCCCATTCTCCAGGCCCTGACCATCGTCAAGGAAACTGCCGGCAACGTCATCGTCGGCAACGCCGTCGGCGCCGTTCACGAAAGCGTGAAGGAAGGCGAAACCATCACGGCGCCTCTCGAAGCCTCCGGCGTCTTTCCCCCGATGGTCATCAGCATGGTGGATGTCGGCGAGCAGACCGGCGCCCTGCCCGAAATGCTCATGAAGATCGCCGACAATTACGACGACGAAGTCGACAACGCCGTCGCCGCCATGACCTCGCTGCTCGAGCCGATCATGATCGTCTTCCTGGCAGTGATCGTCGGGAGCATCGTCATTGCGCTGTTCCTGCCGCTCATCAAGCTGATGGAAGAGGTCGGCGAACCCGACAACGAAAAGGCCGTGGGGGGCGACGACACGAAGCAGTAAGCCCGTCCCAAATCTGCGTCAGACATCATCGGCCGCCGGAATCCCCGGCGGCCGTGTCTGTTGTAGCCGCGACCGTGAGGTCGGAGGGCCATTTTCAAGAACGCATCAGTCGGGCCTGCTTCACCATCAAAAAAAGTCAAAAAAAGTCGGTTGACAGTTTGAGATCGAGGCGGTATGTGTATCTCGTAAATACAAAGTAAATACAATGAATCTCCGATGGATATACAGGGCATGACGCCATGGACTTCGATTGGAACAACCTGCCGTTCAATTTGAACCGCTCGAT
>CAZZAQ010000557.1:0-3983 GCA_964652165.1 uncultured Bifidobacterium sp. | reverse complement strand
CCGTTGGCGTTCAGCTTGCCGAAGTTCCCCGCAACTCCGTGATGAACCAAAAAACTACGCCGCTAACGCAAATCTCCAGAAACACTGGCAGAGTGCAACTCTGCTCTAAGGCCATGGTCGCTCCTCCCTTGAAACTCTATGAAACAGTTCCAACTATCGCTCGTTCTCGCATTGCTGTTTAGCGCCGGCCTTCCTTCAACTCCCGCCGCGCAGGCCGAAATCAAGGACCTCTCCATCAACGGCGGCATCCAGGACGGCAAGGCGCGGATCGTCATCGACGCGCAGCTCAAGGGGCTGACCGACGACAAGGACCGCCTTCTTTTCGCCACGGCGCTTCAGCACGCCATGCGCTTCACGCGCGACAAGCTCGAGCACAACATCACCGCGACCATCGACATCCTTCAGGGCGAGGCGAAGGAATTGCCCTTCACGCTCGCGGGCGACGGAGAGATCAAGAGCGTCACCGGCGCCGCGCTTCAGGACTGGAGCATCCGGCAGGAAACCAACAACGCGCGCACGCTCGTCCTCCGCCCGCGCAAGACCGACAAGCCGCTCACGCAACTGGTCGTCACCATCGTCGCCGAGCGCGACTTGCGTTCGTGGTCGAACCCGCTCAAGCCGCTGACGCTCACGCCCGCGCAGCCCGCGCTGTTCAACGGCTACGTGAAGGTCGAGTTCACCGGTGAACTCGACGCGCAGCCGTCGAATCCCACCGGCCTCGTGCCCATCGAGGCGAAGTTTCTTCCCGAGTCGCTGCGCCCCGACGCCAAGGCCGACGTCCCCGAGCCGCTGGCGTATCGGTTCCACGGGTCGGCTTACACGCTGCCGCTCGTCGTCACCACGGCCGACCCCGAATTGCGCCGCGTCGTGCTGCACGACTTCAAGCTGAACGGCCGGCTCTCCGACCAAACCGCCGCCTTCACGCTCACGGCCACCGCGCGCGTGAAGAACCCCCGCGGCGCTTCGCTGAATCTTCTCGCCGGCGGCGTCGCGCTCACCGAGCTGGAGCCGCACCCGGACTTTCGCATCAGGTTTGACGCCGGCCAGTTCGTGCTGGTGTTCGACAAACCCGGCGAATTTCCGCTGCGCCTCAAATTCAACGCCGCCGTCCGCCCGGCCAACGGCTGGAACAACCTCGATTTCCGCGTCGCCCCCAGCCCCTTGCAGCCCGTCACCTTCGAGGGACTGGGCGCGGACACGCAGTTCGAGTTCAGCGACGCCGCGCGTCCCGAGCGCAGCGGCGGCGACTTCGCCAGCTTCCTGCCCGCCGACGGCGGCGTGAGGCTGGCGTGGAAGGAAGCCCGGCCCGAGGTCGAGGGCAAACTGTTCTACTCGGCGGAAATGCTCTCCCAAATCAGCATCGGCTCCGGGCTGATGCGCCAGCTTGCGTTGCTCGAGTTCAAAGTCATGCAGGGCGAACTGAGCCGCGTGACGCTGTTGCTGCGCGGACCGGGCAACGTCACGCGCGTCCAGGGCGCCAACGTGCTCTCGTGGAACGTCGAGCCGGTCCCGAACTCGGCCGACCGCCGCCTCGTCGTGCAGTTCAATCAGCCGCAAAAGGACGCCTTCGGGCTGCAAGTGCAGATGCAGACCGAGCTGGGCGCCTTCCCGCAAGCGGTCGATGCGATGCAGCTTCGCGCCGACGGCGCAACGCGCTTCGCCGGGCATTTCCGCGTCGTGAACGAGGGCGCGGTGCGGCTGGAAGTCGTACAAGCCAGCGGCCTGTCGCAGATCTCCCCGGAGCAATTCCCGGAGAGCGACGCGACCAAGGCGCTGCTCGGCTCGCAAGCCAGCCAACGCTTCGCCTTCCGGTTCTCCAGCGCGGACTTCGCCTTGCGCGTGCAGGCGGACAACGTGCTGCCCGAATTGAGCGTGTCGCAACTGCTCGCCTATCACCTCGGCGAAACCGAGTTGGCCATCGACGCCGAACTGGAGCTGGACATCCGCGAGGCGCCTGTGCGCGAACTCTTGCTTCGTGTGCCGAAAGGCTACGCCACCGCGCGCCTCAACGCCTCCGGCCTGAGCGACTATTTTCTTCGCGAACCCACGGACACTCCGGACGCCGAACTTCGGCTCGTTTACGGCCAGCCGATTTCCGGCCGGCAGGTCATCCAGCTCCGGCTGGAACGCAACGCCGCGCTGGGCCAACCGACGTGGACACTGCCGCGCATCGAACTGGTTCGGGCGAAAAGCACCCGCGGTCACATCGCGGTGTCCGCGGACGCGGGCTTTCGCCTGACGCCCGAGCGCACGCAGGCGTTGACCGAAATCGCCACGGCGTTTTTTCCGCGCAAAGTGGCCGGCATTCAGGCCGCGTTCCGCCTCAGCGAACCGGCGTGGGAAGCGGCGCTGCGGGTCGAGCGCTTGCCGCAGTCGATCCAGGCCGACGTCTTTCACCTGTTCTCCATCGGCGAGGGCATCGCGTATGGCAGCAGCACGATGAACTACCTCGTTTCCGGCGCGCCCATCGCGACCTTCCGCGTCGTGCTGTCGGACGAGTACTTCAAGGTCGAGTTCACCGGCAAGGACGTGCGCAACTGGCAGAAGACCACGAATGGCTACACCGTGCAGCTTCACACGCCGGTGTCGGGCGCGTTCACGCTGCTGGCGACCTACGAGCGGCCGTTCAAGGCGCAGGGCGACACGCTCACTTTCACCGGCGCCCGCCCGCTCGACGCGCAAACCGAGCAGGGCCACACCATCGTCGTCAGCGCGTATCAGTTCCAGGTGCAGCCCGCGAACGTTTCGGCTGGCCTGCTCGCGCTCGAGACCGCCGAGGTGCCGGCGGAATACCGGCTGTTTTTCGACGCGCCCATCCTGGCGGCGTATCGCTATTCGACGCGCCCGTTCAATCTCCAGCTCGCCCTCAGCCCGCTGGCCCAGGGCGAGACGCTCGGCCTGGTCGTGGACCGCGCGTCGTTCACCACGCGCATCTCGAAGGACGGCGAAGTGCTGACCGACGCGCGTTACTTCGTGAAAAACCGCGGCAACCCGCACTTCAAACTCGCCTTGCCGCCGGGCACCGAGTTGTGGTCGGCCACCGTCAACGGCGCGACGGTCGTCCCCGTGAAGGACGGCGCGTCCAGCCTGATTCCCCTCCCGCAGCGCGCCGACCCGAATTCGGTGCAGCAGCTCGACCTGAAGCTGGCGTCCCGCTCGAAGACGCCGCGGCGCGTGACCGCCGCCGCGCCAGTTGTGACCGCGCCCGTGCTTTTAGCCGAATGGAAGATGGAGCCTGACACGGGCCAGCGGCTGGCGTATCGCCGCGGCTCTCTCGCGCCCGCGGGCGGCGTGGCGGACGTGTCCGGCTTCGCTGGCCTGGCGCGGATGTTCTCCGGCCCGCGGGGCCAGGACGCCCTCGTGCAACTGCTGGCGGCGCTGGCGCTGCTCGCGTTGGCGATTGGCGCGTGGCGCTGGGCGGTGAGCAATGGAACGCATCGGTTGAGCGTGCGGCATCTGGGCGGCTCGCTGGTGGGCATCGCGGCGGTGGCGCTGGCGGTCGTCGTGTTGGCGATGCTGCGCGAACTGGCGACCGGGCAGAACCAGGCGCTGCCCCGCGGCCTGTCGTTCCTCGCGCCCGTCCAACAAAGCGGCAGTGCGCTGGAGGTCGTCGTGGCGAACATGAGCGATGAATTCTCCCTGTGGGCGGCGGTGACGCAGGCGTGGCCGGCGTTGCTTGCGGTCCTGGTCTGGGGCTACGCCTGGCTGACGACTCGTGAATCGTTCCGCCCTGTCGGGGTGATTCTGGGCTGGACCTTGCTCGCGTGGGCCGCGCTCCTTTGGCCCAACGGGGCGGCGGCGTTCTTCGTGGTGCTGCTGGCGTTCTTGCTGCTTCAGGTCGTTCTGCCGAACCTTCGCCGCTTGTTACAAGTTCCGCGCAAACCGGTTTCTCCCCATGAAGGCAGCCCCGCACCCGCGGTGACGGCGCTGATGTTGGGCGGGTTGGTGTGGTTGGGACTGGGGAATGTGGGAGCTGCGACAAG
>CAZZAQ010000556.1:0-3984 GCA_964652165.1 uncultured Bifidobacterium sp. | reverse complement strand
CGTGGGTGCTGCCGATCGCGTTCATCATTGCCGTCACCTCGCTCCCGATGTCGGGCGATCCGGCGCAGGGCATCAAACCTGTTCCCGTCGACCCACTCGGGATTGCGCTGGGGCTTTTGCTCGGCGGCATCTGGGTCTGGGCGCGCTACCGCCCGATGCGAATAATATTCCTGGTCGACGCCGTCTGGTTCGCATTTGTCGCCGCGCGAAGCATCCTCAATGTCCTTGGAGGCTCGAACAAGTGGTGGCTGCTGTTCAGCGCGTGGCTGCTGCTCCTGGCCTACTGGGGCGTCAGATGGTTCGTTCACTTTGGACCAATGAGGGAACCGGAGAATCGCCCGCAACCGGCGCCGAGCGCTTGATTGCGCAAGACCCTCGACGCGGCCCATGAGAATTCATCGAGAATTCAACGCTGCGCGCCGCCGCGCGGGCGCGGCCTGGTCGCCGGGCTTGCGCTGGCTGGTCGTGTTGGGGGCGGCGCTAATCGCCTGGGCCGGCTGGAAGGCCAGCCCGCCATCCGGTCGCTTCGCTCCAGGGCGGCCGCGGCCCGCGCGACGAAGTTTTGCTGGCGGCACCGGCGCCACGGAAGACCAACGGCTTGCTCGTCATCCCAGTGACCGATTCCTCGGGCCGGCCGGCCGAACCCATGGTGCTCGTGCCCGTCCACGCGAGGAGCACTCCCGAGGCGCCTCGGGCCAAGCCGGCCGCCACGAACACTCCCGCTTCAGGCCCGGTGGACGAACGCGTGCTTGCCGCCCAGGCCGCTCTGGCCCGCCACGCCATTTCCCCCGGATCGCTCGACGGCGTTCTGGGACCGCAGACGCGCGCCGCGCTGCGGGCATTCCAGCTTTGCGAGGGGCTTCCGGCCTCCGGCACGCTGGACGACTCCACCCTCGCCCGGTTGCAAACCAACGCGGCCCTCTTCACCAACCAACTCGTCACCGCCGACGACCTCGCGCGGCTGCGTCCGCTCGGCGCGACGTGGCTGGAGAAATCGCAGCAGGAACGGCTCGAATACGAGACGATCCTCGAACTCGTCTCCGAACACAGTCTTTCAAACCCGAAGCTCGTTCGGGCGCTCAATCCCGGCGTCGACTGGAGCGCGGTTACCGCCGGCACGAGCCTCAAGGTCCCGGCCGTGGCGCTTCCCGAGCCGGGTGGAAAAGCGGCCCTGGTGCGGATCTCGATCAGCGCGCGCGCGCTTCAGGTGTTCGACGCGGAGACAAACCTGTTCGCCCACTTCCCGTGCAGCATCGCGGCCCGCGTCGAGAAGCGGCCGGTGGGCGAGACCCTCAGCGTCATCGTCGTCGCGGCCAACCCCAACTACACGTTCGATCCCGAAGTGTTTCCTGAATCCGCCGAAGCCCGGCAGCTCGGGCGCAAATTGATTCTGCAACCGGGGCCCAACAACCCGGTCGGGACGGTCTGGATCGGCCTCGACAAGCCCGGCTACGGCATCCACGGAACGCCCCGGCCCGAAGACGTGGGCCGCACTGAATCGCACGGCTGTTTTCGGCTTGCGAACTGGAACGCGGAGCATTTGTTCAAGCTGGTGGCGGTCGGGACGCCGGTGGTGATCGATCCGTAAAACGTAAAACGTGAAACGTCATTCCAATCCGCACGCTCGAACACGGCACGACTTCCCCACCCAGCTTATGTTTCACGTTTTACGTTTTACGTTTTTCGCCTCACGCTTCACGCTTCGTCTTGGCGTGCCTTCCCCCCTGCTCACCACACCCCCAGCTCCCGCAACTGCCTTGTCACCGTTCCACCCCAATTGACGTGCGCGGCGGGATTCGCCGGGCTGGGATGAAGTATCCTGCCGAAGCGCGCTCCTGACTCGGCGAGCACTTCCCCGGCCCGATCGGCGGCGAAAGCCCCCACGCCCACGACCCACTCCGGCCGCAGCGCCGCGACGACTTCGCTCAGATGCTCGTCGCAGGCGGTGAAGAGCCTCCCGGACTCGGCGGCGCGCAGCTTGTCCGGGGTCAAGTTCGCCCCAGTCGCGGAAAGAAATCCCAATGGACAGTAATTCGCCACGTAATGTTCCGCGAAAAAGTTTCGGGCCGCGCCAAACCGTTCCGCAAACAATCCCCACAGCCGTCGTCCGCTGACCTCGGAGCGCGTGTGCGCAAATCCGTTCACGGTGAGCTTCGGGTGGAAGATCGTCGGCCGGCGCACGTCGGCGCTGATGCCCATCCAATCGCGCACCGCGGCGATTTCGCCGAACGGCACGCCGGTTTGCATCATCCCGTGCGGGCCGGGATTCATTCCGAGGAACAGCACCCGCTTGCGCGCGGCCCCGAAGCGGCGGGCGTACGCCTCGTGCGCGGCCCAGGCATAATCCAGCGGGTTGTAAATGTGCGTCACCGGCGCCGCGAAGCGCAGGCGCCCGACGGCACGGGAGAGCTTGCGGGCCGCGGCAATCAGCCGGTCGGCAATGTCGCTCATGCGCGGATGCTAAGACGCGCTGCGGGCCGGAGCAATGCCTCGTGGTTCAACGGCGGGCAATGATCTCGACGCGCACGCTCCGGTCGGAAGCCGGCGCCACGCAAACCTCAACCGGAAGGAACAGCTTGAGCACCTCGATATTCGTTCGCGCGTGCGAGGAAAGCGTCGCGGTGAAGAACGAACCGCCGCCCGCCAGCGCCATGGGAAGCAAAAGCTGATCGGCCAGGTGTTCCCCGACGGGCGCGCCGGCTTCGAGGAATTGCCCGACGGATTCGACAAGACGGGCCGCGACCGTTTCCGCCGGCATGCCCAGCTCGCCGAAGCCGGCGAACACTTCCGTGAGTTCACTGGATTCGAGTTCAACGAAGGCGACGTTGCCAGGGCTGCGGGCCTGGACTTCCTCGACCCGCAGGTCGCGCGGCTCCAATCCGAGACCGCGCTTGAGCACCTTCAGTTCGCGTTCGGCCACGTGGCGGGGCAGATTCGCGACCAGCGCGACGGCCCGGCGGCGACGCCACTCGACCCGCTCGGGCAGATCGAGCCGCGCCAGGGCCGGCCCGGGCTGAATCGTCACCCGAATCTTGCCGCCGCCGGCCGGATAAAAGCCATGCCGGTCGAGCTTCCCCTGAACACGCGGTCCCATCCTTTCCACGATCGGAAGAAACGTCCTGGCGATGAACTCGAACGGCGGGGCCAGCGGGTTATGCGTGCCGCCTTCGATCAGCAAGGAAGAAGGGCTTGAGGCCGCGAGCAGCGGCGGCAGCACGGTTTGCAGCACGAGCAATGCGCTCCCGGCCGTGCCGACGTCAAAAGCGTAATCACCCGGCGCCACTGCCGCCGGCCGAAACGTGATTTCCCGCGAGCCGGCGGTGTCGCCCCGCACCTGGGCCTGACCGACGGCCGCCGCCGCGCGCACCGCCGCCAGATGCTGCGCCTGCAAGCCCGGCCGCTGCCGGCGCGCGCGGACGTTGAACAGCCGGAACGGCCGCCCCGTGACGAGCGAAAGACTGAGCGCGCTGCGCAGGATTTGCCCGCCCCCTTCGCCAGCCGAGCCGTCGATGGCGAGCAGGTCATCGGCTCCCGTTGTGTGTTCAAGCTCTGCGGTCATGGCTCAATGCACTGCAATTGGTCAGAATCCACGCCGGCTGCGATGGTTTCGGAGCGCGGCTCTGTGAGCCGCAGCATGTCCACATGCCGTTCGGCTTTCGGAAAACTTCAACGCATTTTGGACTTGGGGAACTGCTGCGGCTCTCAGAGCCGCGCTCCGCACTGGTTGCGGCAGTCCCGCGCTGTGGTCTTGTCGAAGCAACTCGGCACTCAGTCTTATCAGCTTCGAGGCAGGCCGTAGAGCATCAATTTCCCGTCTCCATCATTTTTTTTGAAAGATCCCTCCCGATTCCTGCGTATATAGGATTGTGGGACCAATGTGGAGAAAAGCTGAAGCTGGAGCGGGACGTGACGCCGCGGAGAAACAGAATGGAGGTTTTATGTGGAGCGCAGCCAGGGCCGCGTGGTGGAGACGGGGCTGCGATG
>CAZZAQ010000555.1:0-3985 GCA_964652165.1 uncultured Bifidobacterium sp. | reverse complement strand
CATCGCCGATGTCGCTTCCCTGTCCCGGCACGACTTGCAGCGCGCCCGGCGGCAGGCCGGCAGTATGAGCCAGTTGCCCAAGCAGAATCGCCGTGAGCGGCGACTGGCTGGCGGGCTTGAGGACGACGGTATTGCCCGCCGCCAGTGCGGGCGCCGCCTTCCAACAGGCGATGGGGAACGGAAAGTTCCACGGCACGATGGCCGCGACGACGCCCATCGGCTGGCGCAGCGTGAAGTCGAATCCGCCGCGGCCAACAGGGATGGTTTGGCCGCAGAATTTCGAGATCGCCCCCGCGTAATACTCGAAGACGCGCGCGCCGAGGCCGATTTCGTCGCGAGCATCGGTGATGGGCTTGCCGATGTTCCGGCTTTCGGCCTGGGCGAGGTGTTCGAGATTGTCGCGGATGGCCTTCGCGATGCTGAACAGGATGTCCGCGCGCTTTCGAGGCGCGAAGTCGCGCCAGCCTTGTGTGAAGGCGCGGTGGGCGCCTTCGACGGCGGCCTGGACATCGGCGGAGCTGGCGGCGGCAACTTCGCAGAACACTTCCTCAGTGGCCGGATTGGTTTGCGGGAGGATGCGACCGTCGCTGCCGCGACGAAATTCGCCGTCGATGAAAAGCTGGGTTGGAAAACTGAACGCCGTGCTCATGACGTTGGAGTAGCAGCCGGCAGCGGAAGCTCAAAGCTCAAACTGGCTTGTACTCCACGAAACGGCGGACCACTTTTCCCTCCCGTGTCTCGCAAACGAAGTAGCCCTTTTCCTTCGTGCCGTCGTGGTTGCCGCGCTTGAGGGAGCAGCAGCGGTTCGTGGTCAGCGTCACGGCGCCGTCGAACCGTTCAGTGAAGCCATGAAAGTGCCCGCAAAAAACCGCCTGCAGGTTGAAGTCCAGGAGCCGCTCCAGAAGCGCGTCGGCATTGCGCGGGCGGTAATTCACGCCCGCGCCCAGGGGAAAATGGGTGAATACCACGGTCGGCTTGCGCTTGCTCAGCCGCCATAGGTAGTCGTCGAGCCACCGGAAGGTCGCGGGCTGAATCTCGGTCTTCTCGTATTTGAGCCCCTCCGAACTGTCCAGGCCGATGAACTGCCAGCCCTCGTGGAGGAAGTAGTAATTCATCCGAAGTGGAAACGTTCGCGAGTAGTTTTGCCGATCCGTTTGGCTGAGGTAATCATGATTGCCGATGACCGGATACATCGGCCGCCGCAAGCCGCCGAACACCGTTTTCGCCATGCCGAAATACTGCTTCTCGCCCTTGTCGGTCACATCGCCGGCGTGGAGGCAGAAATCCGCACCTTCGGTCTTCATCTGGCGGACCAGCCCGTCCAGGTAGCCTTCGCACTCGGCGCTGACGCAGTGCGTGTCGTTAACAACTAGAAAACGAAATGAACTGCCGCTCCCCCGTTCTTCCGCCCGCTGCGCGCCGGGCCACGCGCCCAGCGCCAGCAGCGCACCGGCGGTCAGCCGCCCAAGGGCCGCGCGGCGGGACATCACGGAACGGCGAACTGAATGGCGCCCGCTCATGTCGGCTTCAATTCGAGCATTGCGCCGTGAACCTCGCGCAGCCCACCCAGCAGCCTTCGCCAATCGTCGCACGTGGTCTCCCAGCCGCTGCTGAACCGCAACACGCGACCCGCCTCCCCGGCCTCCAGGCCCATCGCCGCCAGGACATGCGACGGCTCCTCGCGCCCGCTGGCGCAAGCCGAACCGGTGGAGACGGCGAATCCCGCCTTGTCCAGCTTCACCACCCAGCGCTGCCGGCAATCCGTCTCCGGCATCATCGCCGAGACTGTGTTCCAAAGCCGCTCCGTTCCCGCCCCGACAATCGAGGCGCCAAAAAGTTCGTCGGTGATCGCCCGCTCGAATTCCTCGCGCCATTCGAGCCGTTCGCGCTGCGATCCGCGCGCCAGGGCGGACTCGCGAGCTTCCAGCGCCGCGATCATCGACAGCACGCCGGCGACGTTCTCCGTGCCGGCCCGGCGGCCTTCCTCCTGCTTTCCCCCGGACAGCAACGGTGCGAGGGCCGACCCGGAGGGGCACTTGAGGAAACCTACTCCGCGCGGTCCGCCAAACTTGTGAGCCGAGCCGCTGACAAAATCACAAGCACCCAGGCCGGACGCGGGCAGCTTCCCAATCCACTGCGTGGCGTCGCAAAGCAAGGGCGCGCCGTGGCTCCGGCAAAGCGCCGCGACCTCCCGCCACGGTTGCAGAACACCGGTTTCATTGTTGGCTGCCATGACCGCCACAGCGCGGGCGCCCCGCCCGGCCAGTTGCGCTTCCAGCCAGTCCAGCGATACGACGCCGCGGCCATCGACCGGAATGGTCCGCACCCTCTCTCCGAAATGCCGCCGCGCAGGCGACAAAACCGACGGATGTTCCACGGCGCCAACGAGCACTTCGTCCGGCCGTCCCGTCGACATCCCCGCCAAGTGACTGAAGACGGCGTTATTCGACTCCGTCGCGCCGCTGGTCCAGACGATGTCGCCCGGGTTGCAGCCGAGCGCCGCCGCCAGCCGTTCGCGCGCCGATTCCAGCGCCGCGTCCGCCCGCGCTCCGAGCCGGTGCGGACTCGACGGATTGCCGACCAGCGTTTCGACCGCCTCCAGCCAGGCGCGCTTCGCCTCGGGCAGCAGTGGCGTGGTCGCGTTATGGTCGAAGTAGAGCATCGCAGGAGAAGGATAATTCGGCGAAGGCCTGAGACGAGCCGAAAGTTGGGTCGAGAGCCGTGATTAGTGGGGCAGGCGACCCGCCTGCCGTAGTCCTGACAGGCGACTCGCCTGTCAGTGCGTTGTCATTGCGTAATCTTGCAGGCGGGTCGCCTGCAAGACTGCCGCAGACGAGTCGTCTGCGCCACTACAGCCGCCGCTTGCCAAGCCGCTGGCGGTCACGATACTCGCTCCATCCGATGCAAGCTCCGCGGCCAAAAACTTTGCACTACAAACGGTCGAACTTCGCCACGCAGTTGCCGGTCGATTTCCTTTACACCCCGTCCCACGCCTGGCTGGCCACCGCCGGTCCCGGCCGTTGGCGCGTCGGGCTGACGAAATTCGCGACGCGCATGCTGGGCGAGATGGTCGACCACGGCCTCGAGATCGAACCCGGCACCGCGGTCGAGTGCGGACAAATCATCGGCTGGGTCGAGGGATTCAAAGCCATCTCGGACCTGTTTTGCGTTGCCGACGGCCGCTTCCTCGGGAGCAATCCGGCGCTCAAGGAACGGATGGCGCTGATGACAAAAGATCCGTTCGGCGCGGGCTGGGTGTATGAGGTGGAAGGCCGTCCGGATGCACGCTGCATCGACGTGCAAGCCTACCGCGATTTGCTCGACAAAACGATCGAACGCCTGCTCGCGCAACGAAAGGGAGAAACGATTCAATGAGTTCCGAGTTCCGAGTTCCGAGTCCGGAGTTGGAGAGCGCCGGCAACCTCGGGGGCGACGTGGCCGGGTGGGGCGAGCGTCCTCGCGAGCCGGGCTTGGAACAGGCAGGCAACCTTGGGGGAGATATGGCCGAATCCGCCATTCCGAAGCCCGAAACGCCAAACCCGGATCTCCCGAAAGCCCGCTACATCATGATCGGCGGCTTCCTGGGCGCCGGAAAAACCACCGCCGTCCTCAAGCTTGCCCGCCATCTGCACGACCGCGGCGTGCGCGTCGGCCTCATCACGAACGACCAGGGCAGCCATCTCGTAGACACCGCGATGGCCGCCTCGCACGGTTTTCCCGTCGAGGAGATCGCGGGCGGCTGTTTTTGCTGCCGGTTCAACTCGCTGCTCGACGCGGCGCGAAAGCTCAGTGCTGCCAGCCGGCCCGAGGTGTTCATCGCCGAGCCGGTCGGAAGCTGCACGGACCTCGTCGCGACCGTCACCTATCCGTTGCGCCGCATCTATGGCGACGCGTTCACGATCTCGCCCTTGAGCGTCCTCGTCGACCCGATCCGGGCCCGGCGCGTGTTCGGACTGGAAACCGGCGGCCGGTTTTCCGAGAAGGT
>CAZZAQ010000554.1:0-3985 GCA_964652165.1 uncultured Bifidobacterium sp. | reverse complement strand
CGCCAGATCGTACGCACCACAGGCACCGCGGTCGGCGCAGTGCAGCGCGAACTCTTCCGTTTATCAACGGCGGGCATCCTCCGACGCACGGTGCGCGGCCGGCATGTCAACTATCAGCCTGCCTCGGACTCCCCGGCGTTCGCGGAGCTCTGCGCACTGCTGAGAAAAACGACCGGGGTGGCAGCGGTGCTGCGTGCGTCCCTGGCTCCGCTGGAGGGAAGGCTGAGGTTCGCTTTCATCTACGGGTCGTATGCCGAGGGCACCCTGCGACCCGGCAGCGACGTGGACCTTTTGGTCGTAGGCAAGGTCAGCTTTGCCGATGTAGTCTCTCATCTGGTTTCGGCGCAGGCGACCCTGGGCCGCGAGGTCAATCCCTCGGTCTACTCGCCCGCCGAATTCGCCTCGAAACTGGCCCGGGGGCATCATTTCGTCAATGCCGTCGCGCAAGGAGCCAAGATCCTCCTCATCGGGGATGAGCGTGAGCTTGCAGCAGTGGGTAAGAAACGGCTGGTTGCGGGACCACCGCACTAACCGGGGGGAGATCACCGATCTGCTCATGGTGGCCGACCGCGACCTGCGGGATTGCCAGGCGGCGGGGTTGAGTCCAGACTGGCGCCTGAACATCGCCTACAACGGCGCTTTGCAATTGGCCGCCGCTGCCTTGTGCGCGGCTGGATTTCGCGCCGAGCGCGAGTCCCATCATTACCGCGTGCTCCAGTCACTGGCTCTTACCGTGGGCGCGGATGCGGCCCTAGTGAATCAGCTTGACATGTTCCGCAAGAAGCGGAATCTGGACGCCTACGAGCGCGCGGGAACGGTCTCGCACCAGGAGGCCCAGGAAATGCTGGCCCTGGCCCAGCACCTGCGCAAGCTGGTAGCTGCCTGGCTTCGCGCAAGCTATCCACATCTGCTTTAGCTTGAGCCCGCGTTATAATCCCGCTTCCATCCCTTCCGTACGGAGCAAGAACATGGCCCAGACGACGATGGCGAGTAATCCCGCGCTCAAGGATGCCTACGTTCAACTCAAGACGCGCATGGACAAGGCGGTGGAGGACTTCCGCCGCGAGCTGGCCGCCACGCGCACCGGCCGCGCCTCGGTGCACATGCTGGACACCGTGCGCGTGGACTACTACGGCACGGCCATGCCGGTGAACCAGATCGCGCAGGTGCACGCACCCGAGGCGCAGCTCATCACGGTGCAGCCCTTCGACCCGGGCACGCTGGCGGTGATCGAGAAGGCCATCCGCTCCGCCGACCTCGGGCTGAACCCCATGAACGACGGCAAGCTGATCCGGGTTCCCGTCCCGGCCCTTACCGAGGAGCGCCGCAAGGACCTGGTGAAGCACCTGCACAAGGTGCTGGAGGACCATCGCACCGCGGTGCGCAACATCCGCCGCGACGGCAATGAGTTGGTGAAAAAGGCGCTGAAGGACAAGAAGATTTCCGAAGACGACGAGCGCCGCGCCCACGACGAGGTCCAGAAGCTCACCGACGATGAAATCAAGAAGATGGAAGAAATGAGCAAGGCCAAGGAGAAGGAGATTCTCGAAATACGCTGACTGACAGGCCGCGGCGCAGAGCCTGCCGAACTCCGGCGCCCGGACGTATAATCTGCGCCAGTCATGTCCCTCACGCCCGGTACGCGACTGATGTTCGTGGCCGTGGTGGCCTTGGCCGCCGGAGCCCTGCTCTCGTGGGGAAGCCCTGCCTCTGCCGCTCCGGCCGAGACCTTTCCCGTGACCCTGACGATCCCCGTTGGGAAAGGCCCGGGCGGGCTAGCCCTTACCCCTAATGGAAAGCGGCTCTATGTGGCCAACCACCACTCTGGCACCGTCTCTGTGATTGACACCGGGACGCACCAGGTGACGGCGACCGTGAAGGTGGGCCCGGGCCCTCACATAGTGGCCATCAGCCCTAGCGGTGCCCGCGCCTACGTGACGCACCTGACGGGTGCCGTCTCGGTCATCGATATCGGTACTGATAGCGTCGTTACCAGCGTGCCTGTGGGTTATGGGTCTTACGGCGTAGCGGTTACTCCCGACGGCTCCCGGGTCTACGTGGCCAACCAGGGCGTCAACAGCGTCTCGGTCATCGATACCGGGACCAACAGCGTGGTGGCCACGGTGCCCGTGGGAGAGACGCCTCAGGGGCTGGCCATCACCCCGGATGGGTCCCGGGTCTATGTGGCGAATGGTCGCTCTTGGACCCTGTCGGTGATTAGCACGGCCACCAACACCGTCACTGCCACTCTCAAGGCGGATAAAGGCCCCATTGGCGTCGCAATCGCCCCGGATGGGACGCGGGCCTACGTGGCAAACATTGTCTCCAACACCGTCTCCGTCATCGACACCGCCACCCACAAGGTCGTAAAGACTGTGCGCGTGGACAAGGGGGCGACCGGCGTGGCCGTTGCTCCAGACGGCAAGCGAGTCTACGTCACGAACGGAGGCGCCGACACGGTTTCGGTCATCGACGCGATCACCAATCGAGTAGTCGCCACCGTGCCGGTCGGACGGGAGCCGCTTGGGGTAGCAATCTCCCCTGACGGTAGCCGGGCCTATGTGGCCAACGTCAACTCCGGTACCGTCTCAGTCATTGATACGACCTCCACCATTCCCGCCGCTGGGCGCTCGCGCAGTTGGCTTTGCCGCCTTGCCGACCCAACAGGTCTTGCAGGCTGCTCCCAACGGCCTGCACCCCCACCTCAAAGGGAATTGCCGCCCTATGACTTCTTGGTCGACAGCCTGGCCCAAGTCGCGACCAATCAAATGGGGTGGTCCCTCGCCTACGAGAACAGAAAGGAGGGCATATTCATCTGGCGACTGGAACATCGCGGTTGCGAGGGTAGGTTCATTTGGAAACGAGTTATTCGTGAATGATCCCGTGTTGTGGATGTGCGGCGCTAAGGGGATTCCAGACTGGCTGTCGAGCTACAGCGAAGGAATTCAGGCGGAGGTTATATTCCGTTGGCGAGGCTTGGTTGGTCCGATCCCTCTTAAAGGGCCCACCCCTCAAACCCATTCCTCTGAGGCCCTAGCAGAGGCATACGCGGAGTCCTTGCGCCCCTTACCGGCCAAATAACCTGCAACCCGCCAATGTTGACTGAAAAAGATTCACGTCAATTTCGACCTGCATGTTTTAGTCTGGTCGTGCTTTTGCCGGTTATAACGTCACGCGGGATGGACAGCGCTTCGTGATGGTGCGGCGCGTGGAATCCTCGGCCCCGGTGCGTGCGCACGTGGTGCTCAACTGGCTCGACGAGCTGAAATCGCGCGCGCCAACGCCCTCGGAGTGATGGCGGAAGATCAGGTTGTGCCCCTGGACTTTTCCTGAACCCGCTTCCCGCTGGCTATAATCGAATCCACCATGAAGCGCGTAGTCCATGCCGTGTGTTCGCACGACTGTCCTGACTCCTGTGCCACGCTGATCACGGTGGAGGACGGGCGCGCCACGCGCCTGCAGGGTGACCCGAAGCATCCGGTGACGCGCGGCTTCTTGTGCGCCAAGGTGGCGAAATATCTTGACCGCGTGTATTCGCCCGACCGCGTGCTTTATCCCATGAAGCGGCGGAAGGATATTCCGAAAGGGCCGGTTGCGGCCGAAGGAAGAGCCGCGGCCGAGGACGGCCGCGCCACACAAGCGGCTTCCACACAAGCGGGCGCCACACAGGCGGGCGCCACACCGGCTTTCGAGCGCATCACCTGGGACCAGGCGCTCGACGAAATCGCCACGCGCTTGCAGCGCATCAGCAAGGAGTTTGGCCCGGAAGCCATCCTGCCCTACTCCTACGCCGGCAACTCGGCGGCGCTGGGCTACGGCTCCATGGACCGGCGCTTCTTCCACCGGCTGGGGGCGTCGCAACTGGACCGCACCATCTGCGCGACTGCGGGCGGCGAGGCGCTGCTCAGCGTCTACGGACGCAAGCTGGCCACCGAGCCCGAGCAGTTTCGCCACTCCAAGCTCATCCTGGCCTGGGGCGCCAACA
>CAZZAQ010000553.1:0-3988 GCA_964652165.1 uncultured Bifidobacterium sp. | reverse complement strand
CAGCGAGGTCCCGTCGTGAAAAGCAGACGGCACAGACCATGATTTTCTGATTTTCTGGTTGACTTCAGGGAAGCAATGAGTATGAACTTTACCCATTCCGATGGATAGGCCGGCGAACGGGTAGCGATCCCCTTTTCCGTTGCGACCATGCTCGTCTGGCGTTGAGCACGGACCCAAACGGCAATCGAAATCCAACGCAACACTTCGTATGCAGAACTCTCCCTTCGCGCAAATTCTTAGGCGCATCGCCTTGGCAGTGGCTGTCGCGGCGTCAGTTCATACAGCGCCGGCTCAGGTCACAGTTTATTCCGACGATTTTGACGTGGATAACACGGCGAATTGGGTCGCCAACGTCGCCGGCGTCGGCTTCAACTTCGCCGACTTTTACTTCGACTACAGCACCGTGGGGATTCCCTCCGCGCCGAATTCCACTGGCGGCACAACCCGCGGCCTCAAATTGGCGGCCAATCTTGGTTCAGCGGGCATCTTCCCGGCTGGTATCAGCGTGTCGCCGCTGAACTTTGGGATCACCGCGAATTTCGAGCTCCGCTTCGACCTATGGATGAACTACATCAAAAGCGGCCAGGGATCCACGGAAGTGGGCGGCGCCGGATATGGCACCGCCGGAACCAGCGCCCAGGTGGCAGGCGTCGCCGACTCGGTATTCATCGGGGCCTCCACCGACGGCGGCACAGCCGCGGATTATCGGGTGTATGGCCCGGGTGTGGCCATCAGTTATCAGGATGCGGACCACATCATCCGGACGGATCCGACCAGCCCGTTGGTCTATGCGGCCGGGACTCGCAACAATTCTGCGTCCACTTATTACACCACGAATTTTCCGGCCCAATCGGTGCCTGAGGCTCAAACAAACCTCTTTCCGCGCCAAACGGGCACGGTGGCGCCAGCAGGCACGATTGCATTCAAATGGCACGATGTGAAGCTCCGAAAGGTCGGTAAATCCATCACTTACTTCATCGACGACGTGCTCATCGCGACCGTTGACTCGGTCGATGCAACCACCATCACGAATGCCACGGGGGGAACGCCCGCTCCTTTGGGTGGAACAAACATTCATTTCAACCTGTATGACATCAACGGGGGCGGGTCCACCGACATCGATTCCACGAACCTGCTCTTCGCGCTGTATGACAACGTGCGCATCACGGATTTCACGAACGTGGTGACGGTGGAGGTCGCGACGGCCACCACCAAGGAAGGAAGCACCACCCCGGCGGTCTTCACGCTCAACAGAAGCGCGGCAGGAGATCCGTTGACCATCAATTACACCATGTCAGGCACGGCGAGCAACGGCGGTGATTACTCCCTCCTTTCGGGTTCGGTGACCTTCGATGCGTCGGCGACATCGACCAATATTTACGTGGAAGCCATTGACGATGCGGTGCCGGAACTGACGGAGACGGTCGTTTTCAATATTACCCCCAACCCGGGCTACGTCAGCGGCGGCAGCGCCACTGTCACCATTGAGGACAACGACCCCAATGTTCTGCGGTTGTCGTCCATCGCTTCCCAGATGTATGAGCGCAACAACGATTACTGCTCCATGCGCGTCTCCCGCCTGGGCGATCTCCAGGCCGCGTCGTACACGGTCAATCTCTCCTTCGCCGGCTCGGCGGACGGCAGCGACTTCTACCTGCCGGCAGCCGTCACGATGGATCCCGGGATAGGGTCCACCAATTTCATCATCAGCCCATACGAGGATTCCGTGTATGAGAACACGGAGACCGTGATATGTACGATTGCCGCTGCCTCTGGCGGCGAGTACACGGTTGGCACGCCCAACACCGTGTCGAACACCATCATCAACGCCACATTCCCGCCCGAATCGCTCTTGTTCCTGGACGACTTTGATATCGATAGCACGACCGCGTGGACGGTGTATGCCACGGAGACCAACGGCCCCACGGCCGATTACAGCCTCGCGTTCGCCTACGACTACGGAGGCCTGGGGATTCCACCGTCGCCCCACGGGGGCGGCAGCACGCTGGGTCTCCTCATGTCGGTGAACAAGTCCGATGTCAATGCCGCCGCCGCCGCCTTGAACGCGTACCCGATTGGCCAGAGTTTCAGCGGGAACTTCGCGTTCCGCTTCGACATGTTCTTGAGCTCGGTGCCCGGCACCCAGGTCGCCACGGAACACGCCCTTTGCGGCATCAATCATTCCGGCAACATGACCAATTGGTTCCGCAACAGCCCGGGTGGAATTTCATCGACGACCTGGGGCTTTGACGGAATCTTTTGCGGAATTGGCGCGGACGCCTCCGGAGCGGCGCCCGGCGACTATGGCTTTTTCAGCTCTCCGACGAATTCCAGCGCGACCGCGACCAACCTGGCCACAGCGCCGGCTTCAAGGTTCTCGACGAATGAATTCAAGAGGCCTCCCTATTCCGTGGCTGGCGCTCCGGCCAACAACCCCTTGGCGGCCGTCCTCACGCCGATCTGGGCGGACGTTGAGATCAGCAAGATTGGCAACGTGGTGACGTTGTGGATCAACAACACCAAAATCCTCAACTACACGAACACGACGCCCTATACCAGTGGCAATATCATGCTCGGCTACGATGACGCCTATGATTCAATCGGGGCCGTCACCTCGTATGTCGTCTATGACAATGTTCGCGTTGTGAGCGTGTCGCCGCCGGTGATTTCCGTGCAACCGGCCGGATCGACCAATGCGCCGGGCACTTCAAAGACGTTCTCGGTAGTGGCCTCGACGAGCACGGGCATTACGAACTATCAATGGTTCCGCAACGGGGTGCCCATCGCCGGCGCGACCGGGGACACTTACACCATCGCTTCTGTTGCCGCCTCCCATTATGCCTCGTACCGTGTGGAAGTTAATGACGGTCACTTCACGACCGTGAGTGACGCCGCGGTCCTCACTCCGCCGGCGCCGGTCATCAACGTCCAACCCGCCAGTCGCGCCGCGGTGGTGGGCAGTACGCCGTCCTTCACCGTGACGGCGACGACCTTCAATGGGATCACTAATTATCAATGGATGTATTACGGAACGAACGTCGCCGGCACGGGCGTCGGGGGCGCAACCACCAGGACGCTGACCCTGACCAACGTGCAACCCATCCGGTTTGGCGGCCCCTACACGGTGCGTGTCAACGACGGAACAACCTCGGTCACGAGCGCTCCGCCGGCTTTCCTCACCCTGGCGGTGTCACCCACCATCGGCGCGCCCGTGCTCGTCGGAGCCGGGCTGGCCTTCAGTTTCGGCACGGAGTTCGGCCCATCCTACGTGGTGGACTTCAAGTCGGCCTTGACGAACGCAGCCTGGACTCCGATCCGGACCAATGCCGGGACCGGCAGCCCCATCAGCGTCACGAACCTGTTGACGGGAAGCCAGGGTTTCTTCCGTGTCCGGTTGCAATAGGGCATTTGATTGAAGTTTTTCGATTTACGACACCGGCGCAATGGATAGCCTCTGGTCATGAGAAACACGATCTTGAGGCAGATTCGAAGGAAACAGCGCGGATTGCTCGGATTCACATTGATTGAATTGCTGGTGGTCATCGCCATCATCGCCATTCTGGCCGCGCTGCTCCTGCCCGCGCTGGCCAAGGCGAAGAGTCGCGCGCGTCGGATCGCCTGCCTCAACAACGAGAAGCAGATGGGCATTGGCAGCCAGTTGTATGCGGACGACGACGACATGGCAGCGCTGACCGGCGTGGTCGATTTCGCCGATGATGACATGAACTGGCTGTATCCGCTTTATGTTGCGGATCACAACACCTTCATTTGTCCGGCCACCAAGAACTCGGTGGATCCCAGCAGGACCAGGGCCTTGCTGCCCAACGATCCCGGACCCTACGGCCCTGCCCGGAACAACACCGGCGTGCCTCTTTACACCGACCGGATGCACGGCAACAAGAAGTACGTCATCGATCTTCTCGACAACGCCCCGGGAAGGAACGCCACCATGGGACACAGCTACGAAGTCGCTGGTTTTTTTGCCGGG
>CAZZAQ010000552.1:0-3991 GCA_964652165.1 uncultured Bifidobacterium sp. | reverse complement strand
AGACGGCATCGTCCTCGTGGATCAGGAACGATGCCGCGGCTATCGCAAGTGCATGGAAGCCTGCCCTTACAAGAAGACCCTTTACCGCGGCACGACCCGCACGAGCGAGAAGTGCATCGCGTGTTTCCCGCGCATCGAAGGCCGCGACCAGCAGGGTGGCGGCGTGCCGATGCAGACCCGTTGCATGGCCGCGTGCGTCGGCCACATCCGCCTGCAAGGGCTTGTGCAGATGGTAAAAGACGGCACCTGGAAGGAAGACCGCTACAATCCGCTCTACTATCTCATCCACGTTGCGAAGGTCGCGCTGCCGCTCTACCCGCAGTTCGGCACCGAACCCAATGGCTACTACATCCCGCCGCGCTGGGTGCCGCGCCCGTATCTCAAACAGATGTTCGGCCCCGGCGTCGATGCGGCCATTGATCGCTACGTCGTGCCCGACCGCGAATTGCTCGCGGTGCTCCAGCTCTTCGGCAAGGACAGCCGCATCTGTTTCCGCTACGAAATCAAGGAAGGCCCGAAGGTCTTCGAGGCCGAGGTTCGCGGGAAAAAGTTCGAGATGTTCAACGACACCATCATCGGTTACGCGAAGGACGGCTCGAAAATCATCGAGACCACCGTCGAAGAACCGCTGCACATCCGGAACGCCAAACATGCCAACTCCATCTGAACTCCAAAACGAGCGCCCACGCCGATCGGTATTTGGGAACTACCCTTCCCATGAACCTGGTAGGGCCGACCTGCCGGTCGGCCCGGACGCGCGGCAGCGCGTCCCGACCGTGGTTCAGGAGTTCAATGCGCGAGGATTGGCTTGGGAGAATTCTCTCCCAGAGGGAGAGGGCCGGGGTGAGGGGGCACAGCGCGGCCGAATTTCGCAGACGCTCCAATCCTCCATGGACACCGCTGTCGCCCGCACGTACCTCTATCGCTTTCTGGCCAAAGCGTTTGAAGACCCGGACCCTGAAGGCTGGCAATGGCTCGCCACGAGCGAAGTCGCCAGCGCCCTGCGCTCCACCGCTGCGACGCTCGCGCTCCATTCCCTGGCCAACCCCGTGGACGAGCTCCTGCGCCAACTGACGCCCAGCGGCTTCGACGATTTCGCCGCCGCCCACCTCGCCTGCTTCGGCCACACTGTGCGCGGCGATTGCCCGATGAACGAGATCGAATATGGCGACATCAAGGCTGACCCGCTCTTTCAACCGCACCGACTGTCCGACCTGGGCGCGTTCTTCGCTGCGTTCGGCCTCGAACTCACGCCCGACGCCGCCGAGCGCATCGACCATATCAGCATCGAGCTGGAATTCATGAGTGTGCTCGCGGCCAAGGAAGCCCACGCACTCGAACACCAGTTCGATGAAGAGAACATTGACGTTCTGCGCGACGCCCAGAAGAAGTTCCTGCGCGAACATCTTGGGCGCTGGAGCCCGGCCTTTGCCCGGCGCCTTGCTCGCATGGCTGGCGAGACCGCGCTCAGCGCCCTGGCACGTCTGCTCGGCGAGTTCATCAAGCTCGAGTGCGCCCGGCTGCACATCCCGGCGGGCAGCGAAGATTTGCTCTTGCGTCCTGTTGATAATGCGGCAGAACGTCTTTGTGAAAGCTGCGGTATCCACGGCCTGATGCCGGGAGCCGCGACGGCTGGACCTAAACTCTAACCACGTAATGAAAGGAAAACGTATGGCTCGTTACATCGCACTGCTCAAGTTCACCGAACAAGGCGCAACGAACATTAAGAAATCCACCGACCGCGCCCATGCCTTTGACAAGCTGGCTGACAAAGCCGGCGTCAAGGTCGAAGGCCAATACTGGACGATGGGCCGTTTCGACGGTGTGCTCATCCTCAGCGCCAGCGACGAAACCAAGGTGCTGCACATGCTCACATCGCTCGCTGCGCTCGGCAATGTCCGCACGCAGACGATGCAGGCGTTCGTGGACACGGAATTCGACGAGATCGTTGGGAGATGACCCATCAGGAGCGGCCGATGTAGCGAGGCCCTGATTCGTCGCCTCGAAGGTGTGAGCCTCCTTACGTCGGCCGCAACAAAGAACAAGCATGCACTTGCGCTACGACGACGACTTCGTGGAAGCCGCGGTCTTCACGGCGGCGAGTGGAAAGCGCCCCGGCGTGTCGTCGTTGCAAATCCGTCGTTTTCACGCCGCGCGCGAGCGCTGTTACTCGGTTTTGGATCCCGATGAGCGCAATGCAGCGTTTTTCAGGCTGCACCTAAACTGGTTTCGCGAGTGGGGTTTGGAAAAGGTTCTTCTCGGTCTGCTTGACGAATACCCGCTGATTGGTCCGGCGCTGAACACGCTCGCGTTCCGCAAAGTCCGCGCGAAGAAGGACGAGGCTGCGGAGCTTTACGTGAGCGCCGAAAACGGCCGCACCGCCGTCGTCGCCATGCGCCCGGAGCGCTTCGAGCGCGACGAGGCGGTCGCCGGGCTTCTCCGTCATGAGTTGATGCACCTCAGTGACATGGTGGACCCGGCATTCGGCTATTCGCCCGACGTGAATCTGTCCGGGCTCAATCCCACCCGGCAACGTATCACCCGCGAGCGCTACCGCCTGCTTTGGGACATCACAATCGATGGGCGCCTTTCGAGCGATGGCCATTGCGCCGACACTATGCGCGGGCGCCACGAGGAGCTCTTTCAGCGCGCCTACTCCTGTTGGCCTGTAGACCGGCGGGCACAAGTGTTCGAGTCATTTTGGAACCAGTCCACTCCCCGCCACGAGGAACTGATTGCGCTCGCCGCCGATCCGCGCGACCTGAGCCACGCAGCCGCTCCGCTGCCTGGCAGTCCCTGTCCACTCTGCCAATTCCCCACGTTCGAGTGGGCGAACACGTCCGCATTGAGTATCGAAACGCTGGCCAAACTGGGCGGCCAGTTCCCGGACTGGACTCCAGAGCAGGGCGCCTGCAAGCGGTGCGTGGAAATCTACGAACTCGCCGGGACGCTGGAACTGCCTGCCACCGTGATCCTGTAGCGATGCCGGTGCGGCGAGGTCAACCTGCGGCCTGCTCCACAGGTTCCACGAGAATGGCCTCCGCCAATTGGGCGCTCAACGCAAGCCGGGTGTTGCAGACGATGCAGATCACATTCACTCCGCCGCTCAACAATCTGACGACCTGCTCCTCACCCAAGCCGATTTCGCGGAGGCGTTGGCCCACTTCCGGCGAGGCGCAAAGCTGCTTCACACGCGCGGCCATCCCGGATCGCAGGCGGCTCAGCGGACAAAGCCGATTGGCGCACATTGCGGTCCCGGCGGACTGAAGTGGTGTGGCAGTGTTAATCGTCACTGATCAAAGCATGCCGGCCCTCGCCGCTGCGAGACACACCTTTCTTGCTGAAACGCTGTCCTTGTTTGCTGACAGTTCACGCCAGCTCTTTGGAAGGACGTAAATTTTTGACTCCGGTTAATTTTTGGGGAAGCCGTTCGCGGTCTACAAGTGGAGCGACCACGGAAGGCTGACGCGCGGGGCATTACTGGCGGTGGACTGGCTGCTGCCTGTGTTTCATCTCCTGCACCACAGGGCGCGCGTTACACCACATTCATCTACGGAGGCGCGTGCCGCATCGGAGCCGTACGTCTTCCCGTGGGCCAAGCGGAACCAGCGGAACAAATCCACTGGCTGGCTCAATTCAACCCGACCGCGCTAGCCGTAAAACCCGCCAAGCTCGAAGCGCTCGCGCTCGCCGTGAAGACCAGTGGAGCATCGCCGCGAGCAACCTCACCCTCTGCCAGGAGCACAACCTTCCGCCGCGGAGCGATGCTGCTCGGCGGCATCGCGCGCCTCGGCCATCGCGCAGCTCAAGGCAAGGCGTAGCGATACGCGTCCTCCACCGCCCAGAGATTCTGCGGTGAGAGCATCCGCCCGTAACGAAGGTAACGCGCGCTTCCATCCGCGAAGAGGAAGTTCGAGCCGCCGGAGTTTTCGCCCGAGGCGGAGTGCCGCCCTTGTTCCACCTCCGTGAAGTCGTTGCCGACGCCTTCGAG
>CAZZAQ010000551.1:3550-3996 GCA_964652165.1 uncultured Bifidobacterium sp. | reverse complement strand
GGCCCGTCGCCGGGGCGCGTGAACACAGTCTTCGCCACGAACGCCCCGCCGCAGATTCGCCAGGTGGAGCACGCGCCGGAACAACCGCGCGGAGGCCAGAGCGTGCTTATCACCGCGAAGGTCACGGACCCCGATGGAGTCGGTTCTGTACTGTTGCAATATCAAATCGTTTCCGCTGGCAACTACATCGAGTTGACGAATGCCGCCTACACGAACCTCGCCAACTGGATTTCCCTGCCGATGAACGACGCCGGCGCGGCTGGGGACGTCGTGGCGGGGGACGACGTGTTCAGCGCGGAAATCCCCGCGTCCGTCCAGGTCCATCGACGGCTCATCCGCTACCGCATCACCGTGACGGACTCGGGCGGCCGTTCGGTGCGGGTGCCTTACGTGGACGACCCGCAGCCGAACTTCGCCTACTTCGTCTACGACGGGGTCCCACCGTG
>CAZZAQ010000551.1:0-3540 GCA_964652165.1 uncultured Bifidobacterium sp. | reverse complement strand
GTCGCAAACCGTGCTGGACTGGTCACCACACGGCGTGCCCGCCTGGACGGGCACGGTCCAGCCAGGCGCGGCGGGGTCCAACGGAGTGCCGTTCACCGTTGGTTCGAACGAGATGAACCGTCTCCCGGTTTACCACCTTCTGGCTTTAAGTAACTCCTTCGCGACGTCGATTGGCTGGGCGCCGGGCACGGTGAACAACCAGTATGGCGGCGACAATTACCTCTGGACGGGCGCCCTCATCGTGGACGGCAAGGTGTATGACCACATCGGATTTCGGTGCCGCGGCGGCGTGTGGCGTTATTCGATGGGCAAGAACGCGATGAAGTTCCGGCTCAATCGCGGACACGATCTCGAAGTGAAAGACAACTGGGGGCGGAAGCTCAAGGTCCCGTGGCGCCGCCTGAGCTTCCGCGCCAACATCCAGCAGGGCGACTTCAACCATCGCGGCGAGCAGGGGATGTTCGAGTCGGTCGGATTCCGGCTGTTTGAGCTGGCGGGCGCGCCTGGGCTCAACACGGTTCAAATTCAGTTCCGCGTCATCGACGACGCCCGCGAGGCGGTGCCGGGCAATCAATTCGAGAGCGACTTCTACGGCATCTGGCTGGTGGTCGAGGAGGACGACGGGCGCTACTTGGAGGAACGAGATTTGCCAGACGGCAACATGTACGACATGGAAGGCGGCACCGGCACGCTGAACAACATCGGCCCCTCCGGGCCCCTCGACAAATCCGACCTGAATTCCTTGCTGACCTACGGCTCCCCCACGCCCACCGAAGCCTGGTGGCGCACCAACCTGAATCTTCAGGCGTATTACTCCTATCAGACGATCCTCCAGGGCATCCACCATTACGACATCGCTGACGGGAAGAACTACTTCTACTACAAGAACCCCGTGAGCCGGCTCTGGACGGTGCTGCCGTGGGACCTCGACCTGACGTGGGCGGACAACATGTACCGCTCCGACAGCACGCGCGGCGACGAGCCGTTCCGCAGCCGGGTGATCAGCAACTTCGCTTCGCCCGGCACGTTCCCCGCCCTGAGCATCGAGTTTCGCAACCGCGTGCGCGAGATTCGCGACCTGCTGTTCAACAATGAGGAAGGCTTCAAGGTCATCGACGAATACGCCTGGATCACCCGCGGGAGCAACCGCCCGTCCATCATCGACGCGGACCGGGCCATGTGGGACTACAACCCGGTGATGATCAACACCGCGATCATCAATTCGAGCAAGGCCGGCCAGGGCCGCTTCTACCAATGGCCGAACGAGCCGACGGTGAGCAGAAGCTTCGACGGCTGCGTCCAGTTGATGAAAAACTACGTCAACTATCGGAGCACCAACGCCAGCCTGAATGGCACGAGCACCGGCCTGGATGGTGTCGCGGCCGATGCCGCCAGGCCCGCCCGCCCTGCCCTCACATACACCGGGCCGACCAACAATCCGATCAACCGCTTGAGCTTTCATTCGTCGGCGTATAGCGGGGCAAATCCGTACGGTTCCGTGCGCTGGCGCGTGGGCGAGATCAGCTACTTTAACCCGGCGACGAATGATCCTGAGCAGCCGCTCAAATACGAGATCGAAGCCGTTTGGGACAGTGGCGCGCTCTCGAACTTCAACGCGGACGTCACCGTCCCTGCGAATTTTCTGCGCGTCGGCAGCCGCTACCGGGCGCGCGTGCGGTTCGCGGACTCGACCGGTCGGGCCAGCCAGTGGTCGGCGCCGCATGAATTCACCTGCGGCGAGCCGGGGGACATCGCCAACCTGCTGGCTTATCTCCGCGTCACCGAAGTCATGTTCCATCCGCCGCCGGGCGGCTTTGAGTTCGTCGAGCTGCACAACAGCAGCCCGACCGTCACGCTCGATTTGTCGGGCGTGAAGTTCACCCAGGGCATCGATTTCATCTGCCTGCAAGGCACAACGCTCCCGCCGCTGGGCTACTTGCTGGTGGTCGGCACGCCGGACTTCGCGGCATTCCGCGCTTTCTATGGGCTGGACGAAAGCGTGCCGATTTTCGGTCCGTTCGACGGCGGGCTGGCCAACGGCGGGGAGCAACTCACCCTGCGCACGGCGGCCGGCGGCTCGGACATCGTGGAGTTCAATTTCAGCGACGGCCGCGGCTGGCCGCCGCAAGCCGACGGCACGGGTCATTCGCTCGTGTTGCTCGACTCCGCGCTCGCGGCGCAAGGCAGCGGCGCGGGGGAGTACAGCGGCAACTGGCGGGCGAGCACCTGGCTGCGGGGTTCCGCCGGCCGCGCCGATGCCGCTCCGCCGCCGTCCGTGTTGCTCAACGAAATCGTCGCCCACACCGACGACACCAACGGTCTCGCCTCCAACGACTGGATCGAACTCTACAATCCGACCGCGTCGGACATCACGCTCGGCCCCGGCTGGTTTCTGAGCGATGACGGCTCGACTTACGACAGTTTGAAGAAGTGGGCGATTCCCCCGGCGACCGTCGTGCCAGCGCACGGCTATGTGACCTTCGATGAAGCCACCGGCTTCCACTACCCCACCAACACCGGCTTCGGCATCAGCAAGGCGGGCGAGCAAGTTTTTCTCTCCTACTTGCCGGGCACGGCGCAGGACCGCATCGCCGACGCGGTGAGCTTCAAAGGCCAGGAGAACGACTGGTCGCTCGGCCGTTACCCGGACGGCGGTCCGTTTTGGTACGCGCTGGAGCCGCGCACTCGTGGCACGACCAACGCGCCGCCACCGGCCCGCCTGGTCCTCAGCGAAGTCCTCTATCATCCGCCCGACACCTATGCGGGCACCAACGCCATTGACAACCCGCTTGACGAATTCATTGAACTATTCAACGCCACGGCCAACCCGCTCACGTTGCAGAACACCAACGGCACGTGGCGCCTCAACGGCGGCGTCGAGTACGACTTCCCGACCAACCTGACACTCAACCCGGGCGACTACCTACTGGTCGTCAACTTCGATCCGGCGACGAACGCAGCGCAACTCAGCGCCTTCAAGAGCCTTTACGGAATCACCGACCCGTTGCTGGTCATCCTTGGTCCTTATGGCGGCAAGCTGGCCAACAACAGCGACCGCGTCGCCATCGAGCGCCCGCAGCACGGCGACGGCACGAACGATCCGCTGAACTGGGTCGTCGTCGATGAAGTGATTTACGCCGACCAGTCTCCCTTCCCCTGCGGCACCGATGGAACCGGCAATTCGTTGCAACGGCTCAGCGCCCTCCAACACGGCTGCGACCCAGCCAACTGGTCGGGCGAGCCGCCCACTGCCGGCCGGCCGCGCGCGAACCTGCCTCCCGGCCTGCCCACCATTACCGCGCCACCGCGCGACCAAATCGTGGCCACGAACGGCACAGCGACGTTCAGCGTGAGCGTCTGCGGCTCGCCCCCGTTCACCTACCAATGGCGCCGGGACGAAATGAACATCACCGACGCCACCAACGCCACGCTGACGCTGCCCAATGTGTTGCCCGCCCAATCCGGCTCGTACGACGTGCTGGTCTCGAACCCAGCCGGCTCCATCACCAGCCCGGCGGCCATGCTCATCGTGCAATACCC
>CAZZAQ010000550.1:0-3998 GCA_964652165.1 uncultured Bifidobacterium sp. | reverse complement strand
CTTTCGGCGTCGTGCTTTACGAAATGGCTACCGGACAACTGCCCTTCGAGGCGCCTACGCCCGGCGAAGCGCTGCTGAACATCCTCAACGCCGAGCCGGCCGCGGTGGGCATGCTCAACCCCCAGGCGCCCGCGGACCTGGCGCGGCTCATCCATCAATGCCTGTCGAAGAACAAGGTCTTCCGGCCGGGCGCCGCCGATCTCGCCGAGCAACTGCGGCAGGTGCAGGTTGAGCTGGCTGGAGGCGCGGCGCCAGCCGAGGCGCGCACGCCGGCCCCGCGGCAGGCCGCACCCGCTCCTGCACCCTCAGCTCCTCCTGCGCCTGCGATTGCGCCGCGTCCACCAGCGCCGCGCGCGCCGGCACCGCGCCCGAAGTCGGGAGTGAGGGCCCCTGCCTCCACGTCCGCCGGCCCCAGCGCCCTGTCGCAGGCCTACGCCTCGGGAAAGTACAGCACCCTGCACGCAGTGCGCATCGGAGTGTCGGTGCTAACCATCACCGTGCCCCTGGCCTTCTTCCTGTATTTTCTGATCAGCGGCGGGCTCATCCCGGCAAAATGGGTGGAGGGCACTCCCGTGATGGCCTACATGCGCGTGGTGGTGCTGCCCCTCGCCGCCCTCGCCAAGAGCATCGTCGCTATGAACCTGACGGTGCGCGGCTACGACCTGATGCTGGCGGCGCTGGGAGTGCTGGCCATGGCGGTGCGCGCCTTCATCCTGCTGCCCATCGAGCGCGCGGAATTGGCGGCCAAGCTGAAGAAATAGCGGTCGCTCATGCACGTACTAGTGGGTTTGTTCTTGAGGTAAAGTAGCAGCCCCCAGGATGGAGCATTAGTGATGCCGATATTCGAGATTACACAGGATTCCTTAGTTCCCGTTCCTACCAGCACGTTCGCGACCGAGCGAATCCGTGAGCGTCAGGATCTCCAGCGGCTTCTGCGTGACAACATCGCAGTCGTTGCCCCCGACACGTACGTCTTGGCAGAGGAGTATGGCGACTGGGCAGAAGCAAGGCGCAGGATCGACCTGCTGTGCCTCGACCGGCAGGCGAATATCGTGGTCGTGGAGTTGAAGCGAACGGAAGACGGCGGACACATGGAACTGCAGGCGATACGCTATGCGGGAATGGTAAGCAAAATGACGTTTGCCCAAGCCGTGGAAGCGCACGCCAACTACCTGCAAGGGATTGAACGAGACGAAGATGCCAAAGCGGCCATTCTCAGGTTTCTCGACTGGGACGAACCGCGCGAATCAGAATTTGCACAGGAGACTCGCATTGTGCTGGTATCAGGTGAATTTTCCAAGGAGATCACCACAGCAGTGCTCTGGCTAAATGAGCACGAGCTCGACATTCGCTGTGTTCGACTGGGTCTGTATGCGGTTGGAGAGCGGAAACTCATCGATATTCAACAGGTCATCCCGCTTCCAGAGGCGAATGCGTATCAGGTTCAAATTCGAAAGAAGGCAGCTGAGGAACGGCAGGCGAAAGAGGGTGGTAGCGACTGGAGTCGATACGACCTGTACATTGGAAAGCAGGTCTACAAAAACCTATACAAGCGCCATTTGTTCTTCCGAGTCATACAAGCACTTATCGCGCAAGGAGTCACACCGGAAGAAATCTTCCAGTTTTTCCCAGGGCGCAAGTTCCTAGTTGTAGCCGGCGAATGCAGTGCCGAGGAGTTCAGGCGCAAGGCATCCCAACTGAAGACCTCCAGTGGCAGCCCCCAGGACCTTAGGCGGTTCTTCGTGGAGCAGGACGAACTCTTTGTCGTGAACGGGAAAACCGTCGCGGTAACCAATCAGTGGTCTATCAAACGGCTGCCAGCTCTCAATGCTCTGCTGGCGGAACACCCCAAGTCCGGTATCCGCTATGAGAAAGTTGTGGGGCAGCCCTAGAAAGTTGACCGCTCTCCGCGCGGCCTTCGCAGGGTAGAAAATTGGCGGGCTCCCAGCAGGTATCAGCGCATCATCAGAAAATCTGGTGCCGAAGAAGGGACTCGAACCCCCACGCCCTTGCGGGCACATGGACCTGAACCATGCGCGTCTGCCAATTCCGCCACTTCGGCTGAAGTAATCAGGCAGGGACAGCAATTTCATTTTTGCAGAGGCTTGGCGGGCTGTCAAACCAGTGCCGAGTTGCGGGCCCCAGGTGCGAGTACCGAGTGCAGAGTGCAGAGTGCAGAGTGCAGAGCCACCCGTTACGCGGCCGGCTTTCAGCTTTGCCTGCGCATGTGGGGCTGGGCGATGATTTTTTTGCGCAGGATGCGCACCGCGCCCACCCTGAGCAAACGCAGGTCGCGCACCAGGTAGTCAGCCAGTTCGGCGTCGGAGATGTCGTCGCCCGCGATGTCCAGGCGAAAGTCCTGGCCCTGCAGGCCGCCGCCGTTGCGGAAGTCCACCTCGAAGTCGAACTGCACGCGCTTCTCTGCCGTCATAAGTAGCCAACCAAACGTTGCCAGCGAGGCGTTGCAAGCGAGACGTTGCCAGCAACGCCTCTACAGGTTGATTCACAGACGCCGTAGAGACGTAGCTGGCTACGTCTCTCTTCTGGCCGCTACGCCGCGCGCGGCGGCTGTGCCGCCGGCTGCGGGAAGTCGAACAACTCGTAGTGCGCCACCGTGGGCTCGAACTCGGCGAGGAAGTCCTTATCATCCGGGTAGTAAACAGCTTTGTCGGCATCAGTCCCGGCGAAGGCGCGGATGGAATCCCACGAATCCCAGAAGGACACGAAGAAAAACTCGGCGGCGCCGTCCTGGTTGCGGCGCAACACCTGCACGCCCCGATTGCCGGGGGTGGCGTGGCACTGCGTCACGCCGGTGCGGATGAGCTGCTCGACGAAGGCGTCAGACTTGGCCTCGGTGGTCACTCCATGCCAGATGCGGGCGATCATTGGCTTCTCCTTGAGCGGTATTCGGGAGATTGGATGCGGAGAGTTTCCGCAAGGGTGAAAGAATTGTCGGCAGCTAGCAATCAGCACTCAGTAATCAGCGAGGACTGGGGGCTGAGGCTGAGGGCTGACTCCAGATGCCAAATGCCAATGGCCAAGTGCTGCTCTGTTTACACGCTCACCGACTCCCGCCCCAGCAGCCGCTCAATGCGTTTCGCAATCGGCGGGTGGGTGGAGAACAGGCTGGCGAAGGCCTCTCCGGTGAACGGCTTCACGATGAACAGGTGCGCGGTCGAGGGCGAAGCCGCCAGCGGCAGGCGTTTGGAAGAGGCGTCCAGCTTCTCCAGGGCCCGGGCCAGACCGTAAGGATTGCCGGTGACTTGAGCGCCGCTTGCGTCGGCCGCATATTCGCGGGTGCGCGACACCCAGAGCTGAATGATCAGCGCCGCAATGGGCGCCAGGAAAAGCATGAACAGCGCGCCCAAGCCGCCGCCGCGATCGCGGTCGTCGCGGCTGCCGTGGCCGCCCAGGATCAAGCCCCAGCGCGCAATGTCTGCCAGCATGGTAACTGCGCCCGCCAGCATGGCGGCAACGGAACCGATCAGGATGTCGCGGTTGGCCACGTGGCCCAGTTCGTGGGCCAGCACGCCTTCCAGTTCTTCGTCGCTCAGCAGCTTGAGGATGCCGGCCGTGACCGCCACCGACGCGTGTCTTGGGCTGCGGCCCGTGGCAAACGCGTTAGGCGAGTCCGAGGGAATGACGTACAGCTTGGGCATGGGGATGCCGATGCGCTGCGCCAGCCGCTCCACCATGTCATAGACGCGCGGCAGGTCGTCGCGGGTGACGGGCTTGGCACGATAGGCGGCTAGCGCAATCTTGTCGGAGAAAAAGTAGGCGACAAAGTTCATCACCCCGGCCAGGCCTAAAGCCAGCAGCATGCCGCGCTGTCCGCCGAAGGAGCGGCCGGCGAACATCAGCAGTAAAGTCATGCCCATCAGCAAGATTGCGGTTTTGAAGGTGTTGCCCATAGCTCTCCCTGTCTATTGATACGTTTATTAGATGATAAAGGTTCGGGAGAGGATGCGTGGCAGAGCGGCACTTGGCCGTGGGCAATT
>CAZZAQ010000549.1:0-4019 GCA_964652165.1 uncultured Bifidobacterium sp. | reverse complement strand
GACGTGCCGCGCCTGCCCGAAGACGAGGCGACCGAGACTCTCACCGTGCGCCAACTCACCGAGAAACACAGCACCGACCCGAAGTGCTACGGCTGCCACCGGCGCATGGACCCGTACGGATACGCGTTGGAGGGGTTCGACGCCATCGGCCGCCATCGCGAGCGCGACCTCGGCGACCGCCCCATCGACACGCGCGCCAGGACGATGGACGGCGCGGAGTTCGACGGCCTTAACGGATTGCGCGCCTACCTGCTCACCACGCGCCGCGATGCGTTCCTGAAACAATTTTGCCGCAAGCTGCTCGGCTACTCGCTCGGCCGCGGCGTGCAACTCTCCGACGGGCCGCTGATCTCCGAGATGCGCGCCCAACTCAAATCGCACGACTACCACATCACCGCTGCCATCGAGACAATTGTCCGAAGCAAGCAGTTCCGGGAAATTCGCGGGAAGGAGATGGCGAGTGAGGAGTGAAAGTTTGCTTCTGGCTTGCGGCGCAAAGATTGAGCATTCTTGACCGACAGAAACCATGCCGAAGCCGCTCACAGTCGAACTCCTGCAAAAGGAAGCTTGCAGCTTTGCGAAGACTGAATCGAAGCACCCGGAACCGAGCCTGTTCGGCGTGACGGACGGCAAGGCGGTGGGCACCTACGTGGAACACAAGTTTCAGACCGTTCTCCAGAAGCGTTACATTTACGGGCGGAGCAGTTCCGCGAAGGGCATCGACTTTCCTGAGCTTGGCGTGGACATCAAGGTCACGAGCATTCGCCAGCCGCAATCGTCCTGCCCGTTCAAGAGCGCGCGGCAGAAAATCTACGGCCTTGGCTACTCGTTGCTCGTCTTCGTTTACGACAAGCGTGATGATGCGAAAACCCGCACCTGCCGTCTCGACATTCAGCACACCATCTTCGTCGAAAAGGAGCGGACATCGGATTACCAGACGACATCCGGTCTCCGTCGCCTGATTGAGAACAAGGCTAATCGCGACGACGTCCTAGCTTTCTTTGAGGAACGATACATGCCGTTTGAGGAACCAACGGCTGTTCGCCTCGCTGAAAGAGTCTTGCGCGATCCGCCTGAGGTAGGAGCACTCGGCGCTGATCGTGAAGTGAAATGGCGGTCAGGTTTTGAGAAAATCATTGGAGCCGCCGGTAAGGTTGACGGGATTTTGCGCCTGTCCAGCCGGTTCGGTAAATCGGCAGGATGAAAACGACTTGGAATCGCATTTGAAGACTTAGAATCGTCTCATGGCTTCCGTGACAAAATATCCAGAACCCAAAGAAGGCGACGGCCTCCTGCTGCGGCTGCGGGAGGACTACGAGCAAGCCGTGCTCGACTTGTTTGAAGCCGACCAGGAGGCCAAAGAGGTTCGTCCCACGCTGAATCTCGTGGGCCACACATCCAACTTTCTCGACAACATGCGGCTGCCGGTTCACAGGTGGTTTCGTTACAGCGCGGGCTTTTCGGCCGAGTGGGTGAAGTGGTTGCTGGCCGAACGCGACGGTAGCGAACTCCGGGTGCTCGACCCATTCGTCGGTTCGGGAACGACTTGTCTGGCGTGCGATGAAATGGGCGTCGCGTCCAACGGCATCGAAGCGCATCCGTTCGTGTATCGGGTCGCGCAGGCCAAGTTGAGTTACGCCACCGACCCGGAGCGGTTCATTTCCAAAGCGGAGAGAACATTTGCGTTTGCCCGGAAGGCGGCAGCCCAGACCGAGCATTACCCGGAAATCATCGGGAAGTGTTACGGGTTGGAGACGCTGGACTACCTAGACCGCTTCCGTCAGGCCGTCGAGGTCGAGCAGGACGGCACGCCCGAAGCCGGACTGCTCTGGATGGCGCTCGTGTCGTCGCTGCGCATTGTTTCCGAAGCAGGCACAGCTCCGTGGCAATACGTCTTGCCCGGTCGGCGCAAGACCGTGCCGCCATCGCCCGAAGTCACGTTGCACAAGGCGGTGCAAATGATTGCCGCCGACATTCGCTTCATGGCGCGCCGGGCCAAGCCGCTGGCGAAGTTGCGCGTGGATGACGCGCGCAAGTGCGCGACCGTGCCGGAGGGCTGGGCCACGTTCGTCATCACGTCGCCGCCTTACGCGAACAATTACGATTACGCGGACGCTACGCGATTGGAGATGGCGTTCATGGGCGAGATTCGCGGCTGGGGCGATCTTCAGGAAACCGTGAGGCGGCATCTGGTTCGTGCCTGCTCTCAGCATGTCCCTCCCAATTCCGTGAATCTCGATCAGGTGCTGGCCGCGCCGGAGCTCGCGCCCATCCGCGACGAAATTGTACCGATTTGCCGCGAGCTTTCGTCGGTGCGCTTGGAGCGTGGCGGTAAGAAGACCTACAACAACATGATCGCTTGTTACTTCCTCGACATGGCGCAGACATGGAAGGCGCTTCGGCGGGTTTGTGCGTCGCCTTCCGAAGTGTGCTTCGTCATCGGCGATTCTGCGCCCTATGGCGTCTATGTTCCGGTCATCGAATGGTTCGGCAAGCTGGCGCTGGCTGCTGGCTTTGATTCGTGGTCGTTCGAGAAACTCCGTGACCGGAACATCAAATGGAAGAACCGCAAGCACCGCGTGCCCCTGTGTGAAGGGCATTTGTGGGCTCGGGGATAGCAAGTAGAGTCATGGCCGAATCACTCGCACATCGTTGGGGGCAAATCATCGGAGACGGTTTTGAAATGTTCGTCCGCAACATTCTCGGTGAAGTCGCGCAGCGACATGGGCTCTACCTCGATTTCAAGCGACCGCGCGCCACGCGAGGCGGCCAAGGCAAAGTGACGTGGCAGGACGGCTACGGGAACAAGCACGACCTCGACTACGTTTTGGAGCGCGGCGGAACGGAGGACAAGCTCGGCGTCCCAATCGCTTTCATCGAATCGGCGTGGCGTCGCTACACCAAGCACTCGAAGAACAAGGTTCAGGAAGTCGAAGCCGCGGTGATGCCGATTGCTCTAACCTTCTCGCGGCAGCAACCGTTCTGCGGAGCTGTGCTCGCCGGCGAGTTCACGCGGAACGCCTTGCAACAGTTGGAATCGAAAGGCTTCACTGTTCTGCACATTGGCTACAACTCGATTCTGGCCGCATTCAGAGAACTCGGCATTGATGCTTCGTCGGAGGACGGCGTGGACGGCACAACCGAAGAGCAGTTTCGGGAGAAGATTGCGAAATGGGAATCGCAACGGCAACCGCAGGCGACCAACCGCCTGCTGGCGAAACTTCACGCGCTGCACAGGCGCGAGATTGCAGATTTCAAACAGCGGCTTGAAGCCGCGCTTACACGTAAGGTCTCCTCGATACGGCTGACGGTACTGCGCGGACATTCCGTGGAGTGTTCCGACATTGAGAGCGCGATTGCCTATTTGATTGAGGAAGAGAAATCCTATCAGTTGCGAGAGGACGGCGATCAGCGGGAAGCATTTGAAGTTCAGGTTCGCTTCAACACCGGCTCCAAGATTGAGGCGACTTTCCCCAAGCGCCCCGAGGCCATCGCATTTCTGAGGGGGTTCGCATGATGAATCATTTGAACATGCCGCCGTCAAACCACGTGAACAGCCTATGACCACTCACTCCTTCTCCCGCCGCACCTTCCTCCGCGGCGTCGGCGTCACGATGGCGTTGCCGTGGATGGAATCGCTCACCGTCTGGGGCGACACGCCGCCCGCCGGCGTCAAGCCCGGCAGCGAAGCGCCGGTGCGGCTCGCGGTGTTGTTCGCGGGCAACGGCTTTCACTCGAAGGAATGGTGGGCCAAGGGCGAGGGCAGCCAGATGGAACTCGGGAAGGTGCTCGCGCCGCTCACCGATTTCCGGGAAAAGCTGCTGTTCATCCGTGGTCTTTACAACGACGAGGCAACGAAGGGAAACATTCACAGCTCGCAGACGGGCAATCTGCTCTCCGGTGCGCCGCTGGCGTCCGGCGGCGAGATTCGTTCGGGCACGAGCATTGATCAATTGCTCGCGCAGCGTTACGGCCGCTCGACCAAGGTGCCGAGCCTCGTGCTCGGTTGCGAAAAGTCG
>CAZZAQ010000548.1:2450-4024 GCA_964652165.1 uncultured Bifidobacterium sp. | reverse complement strand
AACCGGCCAGCTCATCATCGCGGGCATGGGCGAGCTGCACCTCGAAATCATCATTGATCGCCTCAAGCGCGAGTTCCGGGTCGAGGCCAACGTCGGCGCGCCCCAGATCGCTTACCGCGAGACGATTACCAAGTCCGCCGACGGCGAAGGCAAGTTCATCCGCCAGTCCGGCGGCCGGGGTCAATACGGCCACGCCTGCATCCAGATCCAGCCCAACGAGAAGGGCAAGGGCATCGAGATTGAAAACAAGATCGTCGGCGGCGCCATTCCCAAGGAATACATCCCGGCCGTCATTGATGGCATCGAGGAAGCCATTCGCGGCGGCGTCCATGCCGGCTACCAGATGATCGACCTCAAGGCCCAGGTCGTCGACGGCACGTTTCACGAAGTGGATTCCAACGAACTGGCCTTCAAGATGGCCGGCATCTTCGCCTTCAAAGACGCCGTCAAAAAGGCCGGCCCGATTCTACTCGAACCGATCATGAAGGTTGAAGTGACCACGCCCGACGAGTACCAGGGCGACCTCATCGGTGACATCACCCGCCGCCGCGGCACGATCCTCGGCATCGACGCCAAGAGCGGGCAGACCATCATCAACGCCCACGTGCCGCTGGCTGAGATGTTCGGCTACGCCACCGCCATCCGCTCGCTCTCCAAAGGCCGCGCCTCCTACTCGATGGAGCCGTTCAGCTTCGAGCAGGTGCCGCAATCGGTCGAGAAATCCATTTTGGACACCGCCGCCAAACGGCCGGCGGCGCGAACCTAGCGTCACAAAACTGTTGCACTCAAGGTTCCCATTGATACAGTTCGCGTCCGCTTTCGACCGGAAGCGGGTTGATTTGAATCCATAAACATAAAATCGTTCTTTCTATGGCCGGACAACGCATTCGCATCAGACTCAAAGCCTACGACCACCGCGTCATCGACGCCTCGGCCACCGACATCGTCGAGACCGTCAAACGCTCCGGCGCTCGCGTCGCCGGACCCATCCCCCTGCCGACCCGCATCGAGCGCTTCACCGTGCTGCGTTCGCCGCACGCGGACAAGAAATCGCAGGAAACCTTCGAGCAACGCACCCACAAGCGCCTCCTCGACATCCTCGACCCCACCGCCAAAACCGTGGACGAGTTGAAGAAGCTCAACCTCCCCGCCGGCGTGGATATTACGATCAAGATTTGACCGATGGCTGACCAACTGAATAGCGTTGGAGTATTGGAGTATTGGGACGAGCCGTCCTTTCCTCCAACACTCCAACACTCCCTCACCCCAATAACCCATTCCCCCCATGCCCCTCGGACTCCTCGGAAAAAAATTGGGCCATACGCGCGTTTATAGCGCCAATGGCGTGTTGATTCCCGTCACCGCCGTGCTGTGCGGCCCCAACCGCGTCCTGCAAATCCGCACCCGGGAAAAGGACGGTTACAGCGCCGTGCAATTGGGCTTTGGCGACCAAAAACCCCAGCGCATCGCCAAACCGGTCCTCGGCCACCTTGCCAAGTGCGGCGTCCTCACCGCGGACGAATTCAAGGCCGCCCGCAAGGAAGGCGACAAGCAGTCCCTCACCGCCGTCGCTA
>CAZZAQ010000548.1:0-2440 GCA_964652165.1 uncultured Bifidobacterium sp. | reverse complement strand
CAAGGAATTCCGGGATTTCCCGACGCACCTGCCCTTCCTTCAGCCCAAGCAGGACGGTGAGGAAAAGAAGGAGGGCGACGAGAAGACGGAAGCCCGGAAACCGGAAATGAAGGAACTGAAGACCGGCGACCTCATCGGACCCGCGATTTTCAATGTCGGCGACTTCGTGGATGGCATCGGCTACACCAAGGGCCGCGGCTTCGAGGGCGTCGTCGCGCGCTGGGCGTTTCGCGGCGGCGACAGCACCCACGGCGCGAAGGGCTTTCACCGCCGTAACGGCGCCATCGGCTGCCGCCTTTTCCCCGGCCACGTCAACAAAGGCATGAAGATGCCCGGCCACATGGGCCAGGTTCGGCGCACCTCGCAGAACCTCGAGATCATCCAGGTACGCGAGGCCGACGGTCTCCTCCTCATCAAGGGCAACTTCCCCGGCGCCGAAGGCGACTACGTCATCATCCGCGAGGCCAAGAAACTCTCCCGCGACATCGTGGCCCGGCGCAAAGCCGCCGCTGCCGCCCGCGCCAAGGCCCAGCCCGCCAGGAAAGGCGTGAAGGCCCGCAAGGCGAACTCGAAGTGAAATTCGGGCTGGTGGAAGGCGGCCGTGGCACCCAGGCCGTCCATGACACCGTCGTCGCCTACATGGCCGCCCAGCGCATGGGCACCGCCTGCACCAAGACCGTCGGCGAAGTGGCCGGCAGCAACAAAAAGCCCTGGCGCCAAAAAGGCACCGGCCGCGCCCGCGCCGGCTCCGTCCGAAGCCCGCTTTGGGTCGGGGGCGGGGTCGTCTTCGGCCCCCGCCCGCGCGACTTCTCCAAAAAGGTCAACGCCAAGACCCGGCAACTGGCTCTCCGCAAGGCCCTCACCGAGCGCCTCAAGGCCGGCGACGTCCACGTGCTCGCCGACCTCAAACTTGAATCGCCCAAAACCAAAGGCTTCCTCGGCCTTCTCAACGCCCTCGGCGTCGAAGGTTCCACGCTTCTCGTGGACGCCGTGATTGATAAAAACCTCGCCCTCGCTTCCCGCAACGTTCCCAAAGTCGAAGTCGCGACCGCCGACGGCCTGAACACCTACCAGGTGCTCAAGCCCGCCAAGCTCCTCATCACCAAGGACGCTTTCGACAAACTCGCCGAGCGCCTCGGCGAATAACCGCCTGCCCCGCCATGAACTCCTTTGAAATCGTCAAGACCGCCCGCCTCACAGAAAAAGGCACACGTCAGTCCGCCAAGTTCAACCAGTACACCGTCGTGGCGGATCGGCGCGCCAACAAGTTTCAAATCCGCAAGGCCGTCGAGGAACTCTTCAAGGTCAAGGTGGTCCGAGTGAACACCCTCAACGTGCGCGGCAAATTCCGCCGCCAGCGCTCCAAGCAGGCCGGCAAGGACGAAGACTGGAAGAAAGCGATCGTCACCCTCCGCGCAGGCGACAAGATCATCCTGACCTGATTCCGCGGCCCGACACTCGTTTTGCAGGGCCGGGGTTTTTTGATTGGAAAGACAATGCAAGTCACTATTGTAGAGATACTTACATTCAATTTCTCCCTCAAAACCAGTGTTGACACGGATTTCGGGGATCCGCACGGATTTTTGAAGTGAGAATTTCCGAGAATCTGCGAGAATCGTGTCCTCAATAAACCCCCCAAAGGCGGTTCCGAGTTCCGGGTCAAGATAATGGTCCATTGCCGATTGCCGATTGGCGATTGGCTGCACAGCGGTATTGGTCGGCAGTCCGCAATGCGCAATTGGCAATCGGCAATCGGTAATCCCGCAACATGGAACTCCGAACTCCGAACCCGGAACCCGGAACTCGGAACTCGGAACCAGGCTCGGTCCCGTCCGACCGTTGAAGCGATCTTCGCTCACAGCAACCACGGTAGGCGACGGGCCAAAGCCGCGCCAGCGCCAAACGAGCGAAACGAGCGAGACGAGCGAAAATATGACGTTCGTCCATGTTGCTATTGACCGCGGATGACACGGATAGCACGGATGAAACCGGTTCGCTTGTGCCCATCCGTGAAATCCGCGCAATCCGTGGTCAGTTTTCAGAGTAGAGGGATCAAAGATGAGGTGACTTTTCCCTCTTCTCCTCGAACGCTGTCCCTCGCCCATCGGATGGCCCCTCTCCCGTCGGACGGGAGAGGGTGGCCGAAGGCCGGGTGAGGGATGGTGGGGAGTGGAGACGGGCCAAGGGTGAGGGCAAACTGAGAGTGAGGAGAGGGCCGGGGTGAGGAGTCGAGAATTCCTTGACGGCGACATCACAAATTGATGACCGACCCGCGCGAATCACAGCCGTAGCAGCCGAGGTCACGAGGCTCAAACCGAAAGGGCCGAAGGCCCGAAAGACAATAGCCCAGGGCAAGCGAAGTAAAACGAGCGCCGCCCTGGGTCAATCGTCCCCACAATTTTTCTCCCTCTCCTCCTCGAACGAGGAGAGGGCCGGGGTG
>CAZZAQ010000547.1:3562-4026 GCA_964652165.1 uncultured Bifidobacterium sp. | reverse complement strand
TCCTCGGCGAACTGGAGTTCACCGTCTTCTCCGCCCAGGGTGGCCGCCTCGTTTCCGCGAACCACGTCAAGAATATCGCCGAAGAAGCCGGCGCGGACGGCGCGCGTCTCGTCGGCTTGCATCAGACCAGCGGCGAAAAGTGCATCGGCAAGCGGGTGACGGACGATGACGTGGAAAAGTCCGGCGACGGCTACGTGCTCAAGTCGAACAAAGCGATCCGCGTCGATGCCCGCAGCTTCAAGATGAGCAAGAGCCGCGGCAACGTCATCAACCCCGACACCATCCTCGCGCAATACGGCGCCGACGCCTTCCGCCTCTACGAAATGTTCCTGGGCCCGCTCGAAATGGTGAAGCCCTGGAGCACCAAAGGCGTAGAAGGTGTATATCGCTTCCTCGGCCGGGTCTGGCGCTTGTTCGTCGACGAGCAGAGCGAGACCGACTTCGAGCAGGCCGCCACCCTCGCC
>CAZZAQ010000547.1:0-3552 GCA_964652165.1 uncultured Bifidobacterium sp. | reverse complement strand
GACTCAAGCTCAAGCCCGACATCCGCGCCGCCGAACCGACCGCCGCGCAACTCAAGACGCTCCACACCTGCATCAAGAAAGTCACCGAAGACCTCGACGGCCTGCGCTTCAACACCGCCATTTCCGAGCTGATGGTGTTCGTGAACGAGGCGATGACGTGGCCCGAGAAACCCGCGGCTGTCCTGCGCGACTTCCTCATCCTCCTTCAGCCCTTTGCCCCGCATATCGCTGAGGAACTGTGGTCGAAGCTGCAATCCGCAATCCGCAATCCGCAATCTGCAATCTCCTACGCCCCCTGGCCTGCGCACAATCCCGCCATTCTCGTCGAGGACACGCTCGAAATCCCCGTCCAGGTGAACGGCAAGCTGCGCGACGTGATCAAAGTCCCCGCAACTGCCACGCCTCCCGAAATTGAGGCCGCCGCACTCGCCTCAGAAAAGGTCCGTCAAGCACTCGAAGGCAAGGCCATCAAAAAGGTAATCATGGTCCCGAAAAAGATCGTGAACATCGCGGCGGGCTGAAAAAAACAGGGCTTGCAAACGGAAGCCGTTCCTCTAATTTTGGCACGTCTGAACGGAAGCGAGCGTAGCTCAGTCTGGTAGAGCGTCACCTTGCCAAGGTGAATGTCGAGGGTTCGAATCCCTTCGCTCGCTCCATCCCAATTGCCCAAGAGGTTGAGGCAGCGGGAACCTGCAAGGCGGCATTGTTCGTTAATCGTTCGTCGAACGTGGATTCCTCACCGAGCCCCTGTTCACCCTTTCCGTAAGTCCGATATCGGGACGGCGAAGCCTTCGATTCGGTTGTCCACGCAGCGAATATCGCGGGTTTCGGCCCCGATCCGGATGCCGATTCGGGAGAGTGGCTTGCGCGTTTCGCGAAGTTCGTTCTGGATCACCGTGACCGACTCGGTTTGGCCGTTGATGTCGATGGCAACGCCCTTATCGCCTCCGCTGTCGACGATGCGATTTCGCTCAAAACGGTTCCGGTGCGGCGCAAATGCCTTGTTGCCACCGCGAAAGTGGATGCCCGCCTCGCGACTCCGCCGGATGTCATTGTCCCGAATCAGATTGTCCGAATCACTGTGGCCGAAGGTCATCCCGTAGGAGCAGTCTTCGATCACGTTCTTCTCATACAGCCCGTGCTGCGCGCCCCAGCAAAAATAGATGCCCTCGCTGCTCCGCTGCATGCGGTTTCCCCGGACGATTGAACGTTGGGAGCCGGAACCCGAGTGAAGCGCAAGCCGGGCGCCATCGTGCAGGTGACAGTTCTCGACCCGCACATCGTGCGAAATGCCCCAGACGATGCCATCGCAGTAGAACTCGCGCACGGTGACATCGCGAACCGTGACGCGATTGCTCTCATCCAGGCGAACGCTGCCGTCGTCGAACGCGCCCTTGTCGAGCATTTCGTTGTGGGCCTTGTTGCCATCGATGGTGATGTTTTCGATGACAACGTCAGCGACGGAAGTGCACTGCAACAGCGCGAAGTTCGTGGCGATTTTCGGGTCGCCATCGAGGTGAAAACGCTCCTCCAATCGGCGGTCCAGTTTGAAACGATTGCCGGCGCAGGCGATGAGCGTCCGCTGGACGATATTCGTGCCCTTGCCGTGAGGATCCTTGCTGACGAGGCGCACACCGTCACCCACTTGAAACCCCTTCGGGTCGGCCAGGGTGACCTCCTGGTCCCAATGATCTCCATCGACGATGAGCCGGGTTGTGGCAGACGGCTCCTTGAAGAGCACCGAGTCTGCCCCGCTTCCCAGCAGGCGGACCTTCGAGTGGAGGAACACGGAGTTGCGCAATCGATAGGTGCCGGGAAGGACATGCACGGTGCCGCCACCCAACCGGGCGACGTAATCGACCGCGGCCTGGATGACTCGATCCGTGCTGCCGGCGAGGTCCGCTTTCTTCGGACCTACGGTGACGGTTAAGCGCCGTTTCCAATCCGGCTCGACGGTGTCCCCGAAGATGGCTCGGGGATTCGCGTTCGGAGGAAGTTCGTCAGCCCGCAAAAAACAGGTGCCAAACGCGCCAGCCAGCAGGCCGCTGACGGTTCGCAAGAATTGCCTGCGCTCAAATCTTAAAACGTCAGGCGGTCGAAGGGTGGGTTTGTTCTCAAAGAAGTACGTGTCAGTCGAGTTCATCATAGTCAAAAAGCAGATAGCAGTGGCGTCGCGACTTGTTCACAAGCCAGTAGGCGTGCCTACAGACGCAAGGCACGTCCAGTGACGTTTCCCTACAGCGCTGTCGCGCGGCCAACCCTTACTTCTTCGGCCGTGGCAGCTCCCAGGAATGTCCGGTTTTCTCCGCGTTCCCGGCGCGATCCAAAGCTCGGGCCACGATTCTGCGCGCCGCTCCACGCCGGGGTGAGTCGAGAAGAATCTCCCAGTCCACGACTCCCGAGTGCGTCGAAATGATTCTGGCCGAGCGCTCATTGACTGTGACGGAGGCGACCTCGCCATTGTCCTGCGTCACGCCGCGCACGAAAAGCTTCCTTTTCATCGGCTGCACGGAAGTGATCATCGTGGCCGGCGGCAGATCATCCACGGGTTCCAGCAAGGTCGGGAACTCGGCGCGTTGCACCTCGGCGGCGCGCACGTCCTTGCCGGTGAAGCCGTCCACCGGACGATAGCCTGCGGCGCTCATCTCTCCGGCAAATTTCGCGCTCACTACTTTCGTTACGTGACCCTCGCTCGGGAAATCGTGGAAGTAGTAGGCCACGGGGTTTTGCAGCTTGTCGTTGCGCGGCCCGCCGCCGAGGTCCACGACTTTTCCGTAGCGCGATACGCTGTTCGTGATGGTAAGCCCGCGGAAGTGCCCAGCCACTCCGGCGTGCGGCGACGTGCAGGCGAGTTGAATCAACGGGTCCCGGCCGATGCGGCAGTTCTCCAGGCGCAAGTCTTCGTAAGTGAACGACCCGTATTGCACACTTTCGTCGTCGTGTCCGCGGTTGATCGGCTCGGAGACGACATTGTGGAAATGGATGCGGCGATAGACGTGCGCGTCGTAATCAGGGTGATACACGCCATACACGCCGTCCTTCACTTCGAGCCCGTCCATCAGGAAAAACTGAAGGTTCGGGCGGAGCACGTAGTGGGTTTGCCACGCGCGCAGATTGCGCGCGATGAACGGATGCTGGCGGTCGCCGCGCACCGAGCCGTTGCGCTCGTCGCCGAAGTTGAAGCTGTACAGGCCTTCGCTATGCGATTCGTTGTCCTCGAAGCGCAGGAACGGAATTGTGCGCACATCGGTCTCCTTTCGCGAGCCATCCGGTTGACGAATGTTGAGTGTCGGATCGAAGTTGCTCGGCTTCGCAATCTCGAAGCGATACCCGTATTCATCATTCTCGCAGGCGACGTTTCGGGTGAAGGTGTTCCGCCCATTGGCCCACCAGAAACCCGCGCCGTCATTCGGGTCGAATGGCAGCGCCTGTTTCGGCAATCGCTTCCCGCGATACGCCTGCACCGCCAGATTCCGATCCAGCACGTTGTATTGCTCCGTGGCGTCCTCCAGAAAAAATCCGTGCCCGACCGACTGGTAGCCGACGCAATCG
>CAZZAQ010000546.1:0-4028 GCA_964652165.1 uncultured Bifidobacterium sp. | reverse complement strand
GAGGTGAAATCGTTGCCGTCGGAGTTCGGTCTGCCTCCCGACGCCCCCGAGGCCCGCCGGCGCGCGCGTCTGGCGGAATGGCTGACCGATCCTGGAAATCCACTCACCTGGCGCGTCATCGTGAACCGCGTTTGGCAGCATCACTTCGGCCGCGGGCTGGCCGGCACGCCGAACGATTTCGGCGCGGCGGGCGAACGGCCATCGCATCCCGAGCTGCTCGACTGGCTGGCCGCGGAGTGCGTCGCGCAAGGCGGGAGCCTGAAGAAGCTGCACCGGCTTGTTCTCGTAAGCGCGGTGTACGCGCAGGGTACGGACGGTAAATCGTTAAATGGTTCAATCGTTAAATCGGGAGACACGGCCCTCGACCAGCGCGCCCGATTTAACGATTCAACGATTCAACGATTCAACGAACTGGACAGCGACAATCGATTGCTGTGGCACTACCCGCTTCGCCGTCTCGAAGCCGAGGCCGTGCGGGATGCGATGCTTCACGTGAGCGGAGAACTCAACCTGGAGGCCGGCGGGCCGAGCTTCCGGCCGTTCAAGATCACGGTCAGCAACTCGCACTTCTACGAATTGATCGACGCGACGAGTCCCGAATACAACCGCCGCTCCATTTACCGGGCGGGCATCCAGTCGGGAAAAGACCCGCTGCTCGATTCGCTCGACTGCCCGGATCCATCCACGAAAACCCCCGCGCGCGGTGTGACGACGACGCCGATCCAGGCGCTCAGCCTGATGAACAACGCGTTCGTCCAGCGGCAGGCCCGGCATTTCGCCGCGCGGCTGAAGACCGAGGCCGGCGGCGATGCGCGTGCGCAAACCAGGCGGGCCTGGCGATTGGCCTACGGCCGCGAGCCGCGCCGGGAAGAGACGAAGGAGGCCACCGCCCTTGTGCGTGAACACGGACTGGAAAGCCTCTGCTGGGCGCTGCTCAATTCCAGCGAGTTTCTGCACGTGCGGTGAGTCTGGTTTTACTCGGCCGGAGAAATCGTGACGACCGTGCCGCCCCTTTCGCCTCCCGCCGCGTTCGCTCGCGACGCGTGCCGGGTCGTTGCAGCGCTGGCGGCGATTGCATGCTGCGGTTGCCGGTCGCTGCCGCTGCAACCCCCGATCGACCTGTCCGGTCCCGGCTGGATCCTTCGCGAAGGGCAGGCGGTCTGGCGGCCGCGCGCCGGCGCCGATGGCATCGCGGGCGATCTCCTCGTCGCGACGCATCCGGACGGCCGAAGCGTCGTGCAGTTCACAAAAACGCCGCTGCCGTTCATCGTCGCGCAACGGACGGCCCGCGGGTGGCAGACGCAAATCATCCCGCGCAACAAAACCTATTCCGGCCGCGGCGCACCGCCCGCCCGGCTGCTCTGGCTGCACCTGCCCGAGGCGCTCGAGCGCGGCAGCACCCTCGAAGGTTTTCGCTTCACGACGAACGCGACCGGCGGTTGGCGCTTCGAGCGGCGCGCGACCGGCGAATGCCTTGAAGGCTACTTTGAACCCCCTCCGCGACTCCACACCCACGTTGTTCACTCAGGGGAGAACCTGGCCGGGATTGCCCGGATGCACGGCATCACCGTCAAGTCCATCCATGATGCCAACCCTGGCGAGTGGAGAACCTGGTTTAGAGTTGGCAAGATCATCAATCTCCCTTCGGTTGCGCCCAACCCATGAGCCGTGTTTCGCGTCATTGGCTCTGGCTTCTCCTCGCGCTGCCCGTCGCGCTCGGCCTGTGGCGGCTGCGTTTCGACGCCGAGGTGCTGAACCTTCTCCCGCCGCGCTCGCCGGCCGTGCAGGGCCTGAAGCTCTACCAGGAGAATTTCTCCAACGCGCGCGAGCTCATCGTCACCGTCCGGGCCGGCGAACCCGAGCGCGCCGAGGCCGCCGCCAGCGCCATCGCCGCAGCGCTGCGACAGGCGACAAACCTGGCCGCCCGCGCCGATTGGCAGCCGCCGTGGCTCGAACACCCGGGCCAGTCCGCCGAACTCATCGCCTTCCTCTGGTTCAATCAGCCCCCCGCCTTCTTCGCTGAACTCTCGAATCGACTCACCGAGACCGCCGTCGCCGCGTCACTCGCCGATGCCCGCGAGCAATTGGCCACCGGCCTCTCGCCGGACTCGTTCGCGCTGCGCGGTTACGACCCGTTCAACCTCGCGCGTTTGCCGGAGTCCGTAAGCGCCGGAGTTTCCACGTTCAACTCCGGCCAGGAATTCTTTGCCTCGGCCGACGGCACATTCCGCGTCGTATTCGTCGAAGCCGCGCGCGACCTCGCCAGTTACCGCGCCTGCATCGCCTGGCTTGACGAAGTGAAAGCGGTCGTCGCCTCGGCGCTTGAACCGCTGGGCAGCCGCGCGCCTGAGCCGGCCCAGAGTTCTTCCCTGGATATCAGCTACACTGGCCGGCCCGCCTTCGTGGCCGAAATCGCGGGCGGCATGCAGGAGGACATGGCCGGCCCGTCGGCCGGGACACTGGCGGTGATCGCGTTGCTGTTTTATCTCGCCCACCGGCGATGGCGTCCGCTGATCTGGTTGCTCGTGTTGCTGCTCTTGATTCTCGCAGGAGCAATGGCCCTGGGCGTGCTGATTTACGGAACTCTCAACGTCGTCAGCCTCGGCTTCGCTTCCATCCTGTTGGGGTTGGCGGAGGATTTCGGCATCGTGCTCTACCAGGAATCGAGGTCCCATCCGGGATTGTCCCTGGCTGAATTGCGTCGCGAAACCGCACCCGGCATTTTCTGGTCGGCGCTGACGACTTCGGGACCGTTCCTGCTGTTGAACCTGCGCAGCCTTCCCGGCCTCGGCCACCTGGGCACGCTTGTCGCCCTTGGGGTGGCGCTCGGTGCGGTTGTGATGCTCTATGCGTTCCTACCTCCGCTGCACCGCCCGATGGCCGACGCCGAGGTTGGGCGGCGGATAGTAGGACAGGCTTCCAGCCTGTCTGCGGGGCTTCCAGCCCCAGATTCTTCCTCGGGCAGGATGCCCGGAGAGACAGGCTGGAAGCCTGTCCTACTGTTCACGCTGGTCGCTGCCGCCATCGGCCTCTTGCTGCTCGTGCTTCGTCCCCCGGTGTTCGATCATTCGACCGAAACGCTCCGGCCCAAACGCAGCGCCGCCTACGCCGCCCTCGACGAGATGAAGCGGCGCTTCGGACTCGCGCAGGAGCCGCTATGGCTGTTGGCGCCCGGCCGCGATGAACGCGAAGTCGCCCAACGCCTCGCCGCCGTCCGGCCAGCGTTAGAGCAGGCATTGACCCACCGGCTGATCCACAATTTCACGCTCCCCTCCCGGCTTTGGCCGGACCCCGATCATCAGGCCGCGAACCGTCCGGCGCTGACCGAACTGCTCAATCGTCGCGAGGCATTGCGCCGCGCGGCCATAGGCGCAGGCTTCACGAGCAACTCGCTCGCGCTCACGGAGAGTCTCTTCGCCACATGGCGGCGCGCGGCGGATTCGCCCGGCATTTTCTGGCCCACGAACCAATCGAGCCGCTGGGCGCTGGACAAACTGACGGCCCAGCCCGGCCGGCGCGCGGGATTGCGACTCCCGCTGGCATGGGCAAGCGGCGCGCCGCCCGAGTTGCTTGCGCTGGGTCTGATTTATCCCGCCACGAACGCGCCGCTCCCACTTGCCGCGCTCAAGCGCCAGCTTCCCGACTCGGGTGTGCTCCTTTCCGGCTGGGTCACGCTGGGCGAAGAAGTGTTCGACCTGGTGAAGCGCGATCTGCCGCGCGTGTTGGCGCCGATGTTCGGGCTGCTCCTTGCCTCGCTCTGGCTGGCATTCCGCAGCGTGCGCGACGTGCTGCTCAGTTTCGTGAACTTGATCGCCGCGGGGTTGCTGCTGCACGCGGTCATGACCGTGGCGGGCTGGTCGTGGAATCTGATGAACCTGATGGCCCTGCCGTTGTTGCTGGGCATGGGGGTGGACTTCAGCATCCACATCCAACTGGCCCTCCGCCGCCATCACGGCGACCTGCGGCTCGTGCGCGGTTCGGTGGGCCGGGCGCTCCTGCTCGCCGGCTCGACAACCGTGGCCGGGTTC
>CAZZAQ010000545.1:0-4037 GCA_964652165.1 uncultured Bifidobacterium sp. | reverse complement strand
CGGGATGTAAGCCTCCGGCTGGTAGTAATCGAAATAGCTGACGAAATACTCGACGGCGCTGCGCGGGAAGAAGCCCTTGAACTCGGCATAGAGCTGCGCGGCCAGCGTCTTGTTGTGCGAGATGACGAGCGTGGGGCGGTTCAGCTTCGCGATGACGTTGGCCACCGTGAACGTCTTGCCCGAACCGGTGACGCCGAGCAGCGTCTGGTGCCTGGCGCCCGAGAGCAGGCTCTCGGTGAGTTGGGCGATGGCCGCGGGTTGGTCCCCCGCCGGCCCGAATGGCGCGACAAGCTCGAACATCGGAGCCGCAACGTACGGAGCGATAGAGCGGGTGTCAACGCGACCTGTGGAGAGTTCAAGGTGAAAAGCTCAAAGCTCAAAGTTCAAAGCTCAAAGCTCAAAGCTCAAAATAAGCTCCAAGTCCCAAACTCGAAGCTTCAAACTTCGGGGCCCAAGTCCGCGGTTTGGCGATCCGCCCGATTTCGGCACGCGCTTCGTCTGGCGCCGACCGACCTTGGAATTTGGCGCTTGGGGCATCTCTGAACTTTGGAGCTTATTTTGAGCTTTGAGCTTTGAACTTTGAACTTCGACCGTAACTCGGCGCGAGTAGTTCCACCGAAAACAGCGAGGAATTCCTGCTTTTCCCTCGCCCTCGCTCCGCCTGCCGCCAATAATTCCTGCCGCATGAAACAGGGCCTCGTGCTCGACAAAGTGGTGCTGCTCGGCCGCACACTTGACGAATACACCCGCTACTTCGCGCTCGATCTCGACGCGCTGCGCGGCCGGCGCATTCTGGATGCCGCCTCGGGCGTCAGTTCCTTCTGCGCCGAGGCGCACGCACGGGGGCTGGACGTAACCGCCTTCGACCTCATCTACGATTGGCCGCTCGACGACATCGCCTCGCGCTGCGAACCTGACCTCGACCACGTCATCCGCGCCATCGATGGCTTGATGACATACAAGTGGGATTTTTACCAAAATCCAACTCACTTGCGCACTCTGCGCGAACGCGCTTATCGGACTTTTCTGTCCGACTACGCCAACCACCGCGGCACGCGCTATCAGGGCGGACGCCTCCCACACCTGCCCTTTGCGGACAAGCTTTTCGATCTTACTCTCGTCTCTTACCTGCTGTTCGCTTACGAGGACCAACTTGGCTACGATTTCCACAAGGCGTCCCTCCTCGAACTCATGCGCGTGACGCGCGGCGAGGCGCGCCTGTATCCCCTCGTCACCTTCGAAACGAAACGGTGTGTCCATCTGGATCGTCTCAAGGTTGACCCCGCACTGGGCCATTTGCGGTTCGAGGAAGTGCAGACGGATTTCGAATTTCTCGTCGGCTCGAACTGGTTTCTCCGCGTGACGCAAATGAACTCATCCGCCGCATCCGCATGAAATTCTGTTCCCTCGCTTTGCTGACCCTTGGCCTGCCTGGATTTGCGCAAGCCGAAAACTGGCCGGTCTGGCGCGGCCCGCGGCTCGACGGCACCAGCCCGGAAAAGCACATTCCCATTCACTGGACGGGCGCCAGCAACGTCGCCTGGAAGACACCCTTGCCCGGTTTCGGCCACGCCTCGCCGATTGTTTGGAGTGACCGCGTCTTCACCGTCGCTGTCGTCTCGAACGACCAGGCGCGCGTGCTCCTCTGTCTCGACCGCAAATCGGGCGAACTGCTCTGGCAGCGAACCGTGCTCGTCGCGCCGCTCGAAAAGAAGCATTCCCTCAACAGCCACGCCTCCAGCACTCCCGCCACCGACGGCGAACTCGTTTACACCGCCTTCCTCGACAATCGCGAAATGCTCGTGGCCGCGTTCGACTTCGCCGGCAACCAACGCTGGCTCGTGCGGCCCGGGCCGTTTGCCAGCATGCACGGGTTTTGCAGCTCGCCGATTCTTCACGGCGACCTCCTCATCGTGAACGGCGACCATGACGGCGACTCCTATCTCGTCGCGCTCCGCAGGTCCGACGGCTCGACTGCCTGGAAGACCCCGCGCGAAAACAAGACCCGCAGCTATTGCGTCCCGCTCCTGCGTGAATTGGCCGGGCGCACCCAAATGATTCTCTCCGGCGACAAATGCATCGCCAGCTACGACCCGCGCACCGGCCGGCGCCACTGGGTCATCGACGGGCCGACCGAGCAGTTCGTCGCCTCCGTCGTTTACAATGACCGCGCCGGCCTGCTCTTCGCCACCGGCGGCTACCCGGACCATCACATCCTCGCCATCCATCCCGATGGGTCCGGCAACATCACAGGGTCCGACAAGATCGCCTGGCGCACGACGAAGGGCGTCGCGTACGTTCCCTCGCCGATTGCCGAAGGCGACTACTTCCTCGTCGTTTCCGACGCCGGCATCGCGCATTGCTTCGAGGCGAAGACCGGCGCAATCGCCTGGACCGAACGCCTCGGCGAGCACCACGCGTCGCTGGTCTCCGCCAACGGACTGGTTTACTTCCTCAACGACCACGGTGTCACACACGTCGTCCGCCCCGGCCCGAAGTTCGATCTTATCGCCAGGAACGAACTGGGCGAGCGCGCCTTCGCCTCGCCGGCCCTCAGCCAGGGCCAACTCTTCGTCCGCACTGACAAGCATTTGTTCTGCATCGGCCAGTAGGACAGGCTTCCAGCCTGTCTCCCCGGGCATCCTGCCCGAGGAAGAAACTGGGGCTGGAAGCCCAGGAGACAGGCTGGAAGCCTGTCCTACTATCCGGCTCTTACTGGAACAGCAACGGCATGAAATCGCCCAGATAACGGCGCCACACCGGCCAGCTATGGTTGCCCGCAGTTTCCTTGAACTCGTGAGGGATGTTTCTTGCCTTCAACGCGGCAGAGAGCTGGCGTGCGTTGTCGATGAGCCGATCGTCCTTCCCGCAGGCGAACCAGAGCAGCCTCAACTTGTTCTTCGACTCGGCGAACGCTTCAGCGACGGTCTGCTCCCCATTGGGCAGGAACGAACTCATGCCGCCCACCCACGCAAACAGCTCGCGGTGCTTCAGCCCGATCCCCAGCGACTGCCCGCCGCCCATGGACAAGCCGATGATGGCCCGATTCTCCCGATTGGCTTTGACGCGATAGGTCGATTCGACGAGCGGCATGACATCCTTGAGCAGGTCCTCGGCAAACGCTTCGACGTTCCGCGAAATCATGTTCGTGCTGACGCGAGTCGGGTTCCCGCTCAACGCGTGGCCATCGGTCATGACGATGATCATCGGCTGGATCTTTTGCTGCGCCTGCAGGTTGTCCGCGATGAAATGCGCGCGGCCCGTTGCCGTCCAGGTGGCGTCGTTGTCCCCCGCGCCATGGAACAGATAGAGCACGGGCAGCTTCCGGGAATTCTTTTCGTAACCGGGCGGCGTGTACACGTGCACGCTCCGCCTCACGCCCAGCGACTTCGAAAAATACGCGTGCTCGTGCACCGTGCCGTGAGGAACCGGCTGAAATTCCCAAAGGCGCGGCGGGTCGCTGGGCACCTCCACCACGCTGGTGCGCGTGGCCCGCATCGGCTTCACCCACGGGTTGGCCGGGTCCACCATCGACAGGTTGTCCACCGTGAAGCTGTAGCCGTAAATGTCCGGTTCGAGCGGCCCCAGCGTGGCGCTCCAAATGCCGTTGGTGTCCCGGGTCAGTTCCGTCGCCCCGCTGGGCCACTCGCCGGAGATCTTGACTCCTCGGGCGTCCGGCGCGCGGAGGCGGAACGTGACTGTGCGGTTCGGGTGCACCTCCGGCGAAAGGAGCGCGGCGGCGGCGCGGCGCGATGGCGCATTCGTGGGCGCGGAGGCCGGGGCGGAACTTTGCGCGTGAAGCTGCGTGAACAGGGAAGTGGCGGCGAACAGGGCGAAGGTGGTTTTCATAGGCAGAGGGCCCATTGCACCGCGAATATTCCCCGGTTCCAATCGAAAAATTGCCGCAGCCAGGGCGCATCTCAAAATCTGTGCAGCCGTGTGCGCTCTGACTCCTCACCTCAGCCCTTTCCCTCCGAGGGGAAGAGGGAGAGTGCGGCGGACGTCGCAGCAGTTCGCTTGTCACGCGGCTGCCCCCT
>CAZZAQ010000544.1:1763-4060 GCA_964652165.1 uncultured Bifidobacterium sp. | reverse complement strand
GAGGCGCGTCGGCGGACGGGCGTGGATCGGCTCCCGGCGCAGCCACCGCTCCAAGTCCTCAGCCAGCGCCGTCGCCGAGGTGTAGCGCCGTTCCGGCTCCTTCTCCAGGCACTTCATGGAAATGGTCGCCAGATCGCGGTCCACGCCCTCCTTGAAGGTGGTCGGATGCTTGGGCTCCTGCTCGATGACTTGTTTCAAGGTCTCGACCGGCGTATCGGCCCGGAAGGGCGGCTGGCCGGTCAGCATTTCATAGAGGATGGCCCCCAGACTGTAGATGTCAGCCGCGGTCGTGACCCGCTTGCTCTGCCCGGCGGCCTGTTCCGGCGCCATGTAACTGGGCGTGCCCATGATCGAACCGCTGGCGGTGAGACTGATGCCAGCCTGGCCGAGGAGTTTGGCCACGCCGAAATCCGTCAGGTGTGGCTCGCCCTGGCGATCGAGGAGGATGTTGCCGGGTTTGAGATCGCGGTGCAGCACGCCATGTTGATGCGCGTAGTCCACCGCGCGCGCGACTTTGGCCATGAGGCGCGCGATCTGTTCCTGGCGCGCGCGGACGGATGGCTTGTCCTCGCCGGCCTTCCGGTCAAAGCAGAATCCGGCGCTGGTGATAAAACGGTCCAACCCGAAGCCATCCACGAGGGCCATGCTGAAGAAATGCTCTCCCTGGTGTTCGCCGGTCTCATAGATGGGGACAATATTCGGATGATGCAGACCGGCGGCGGCCTCGGCTTCGAGATGGAACCGCTGGATCAGCATCGGCGAGGCGAATTCGGCGGCCCGGATCATCTTGAGGGCGACCAGGCGATTGAGGGTAACCTGGCGGGCTTTGTAGATGATGCCCATGCCGCCCCTCCCGATTTGATCGAGCAATTCGTAGTCGCCAAAGCGGCGCGCGCCGGCCGGGGCCGGCGGCGTCGGCGCCTCCGGTGCCTCGGGCAATGGGCCGAACCCCAGTTCCAGCAGGCATCTTGGACAATGGCCGAACGGGGCGTTGTTCGTTACGTCCGCCCCGCAACCACGGCATTTCCGCATCGCAGGCATAGTCGAATCTGTTCACGTCCTACTACAAGCCCCGTTCCGAAAGGTCACAGGCAAAAAGGCGAAATCTTCCGGCGCGGGCGCATCTGAGTATTCTTGCACTCCAATTAGCACCGGGCTTTAGCCCGGTGATTGGAGCGGGGCACGGGAACAGCCGTTTCAACGGCTTTTCCGAGCCGACAGTCCGAAAACCGTTGAAACGGTTTTCTCCGTTGTCGCCTCCCATCTCACCCGGCTCAAGCCGGGTGCTAATGAGAAAACTTGTCATCTTGCAAGAAACTGATCTGCGCCCAGACAGCGCCTGCCGGCTGGTTCTTAGCCCAACGTGCTGAACAAATGGCGGAGTTCCTCTTCCACGGCTGCCGGCCCGGCGACCGTGTGGGCAATTTCGCTTCTCAGCCTTTCCCCGTACCGCTGTCGCAGGCGCGACACGGCCATCTTGATGGCGGATTCGCTCATCTGGAGTTCCGCCCCAATCTCGGTGTACGTGCCCTCCGCCTTGCCGCCGGAGAGAAAAACCTCCAGCGCGCCGAACAGCTTTCCTTTGCCACCACGGAGATACTCCTGCTGAAGCTCCTTCATCACCTTTTCCAGCAGCGTGAGCACCCACGTCCGGTCAAACAGCCGGTCCGGGGTGGTTTCACTTGCCGGCTCGTGCCGGTATCGCTCTTCGGTATCCGCCGCGTCCCACGAAATAACCCGCGCGCCGCCGCCGCGCTTGGCCGCGTGGCTGCGGTGGTATTCGTTGGCGAGGAAATGCTTGAAGCTGGCGAGCAGGAAGGAGCGGAACCGGCCGCGGTCGGGATTCGCCAGCCCGAAATATTTCTTTTCGAGGAACGCCGCGAAGAACTGCTGAGTCAGGTCCTCTCCATCCGGCGGGCTGTGTCCCCGGCGCCGCGCGTAGGCGTAGAGGGGATACCAGTAGGTTCGGCAAAGCTTCTCCAGGGCGGTCGCTGCTTGCGGGGATTCGCCCTGTCCGGCCAGAAGCACCACGCTCCAGTGAGTGGTGCTGAACCTCGAACCGGCCTGTTGTTTGTGATGGCTGCTCTCGAAATCGCTCATAGGTTCCAAGCTGATCGAGGAAGGCGACGCCGGTTGATAGCAGTCTCTAATGAACAAAACAACTTGTTTTGCGACTGGTCTCTCATGGTGGATCGCACAGTGCGGGAACTCTCGGACCCGCAGGAATCCTTGGGATTCCTGGCTGTCCGGCATGGATTCGAACCATGACAAAGGGCTCCAAAGACCCTTGTGCTACC
>CAZZAQ010000544.1:0-1663 GCA_964652165.1 uncultured Bifidobacterium sp. | reverse complement strand
TCGTCCGTCGTTTGCGCGAAGTCCTCATACCATTGGCCCACGGCCTCGAAGTTGTGCGGGCGCAGGGGGCAGATCACCTCATCGGCCTGGCCAGCCAGCATGTCGCAGGTGTCCGGCGGAGCGACGGGAACGGCGACGATCACCCGGGCGGCGGCATGCTCGCGCACCGCGGCGACGGCGGCGAGCATGGTCGAGCCGGTCGCAAGACCGTCGTCCACGAGGATCACGGTGCGGCCGCGCAGGTCGGGCGGTGGGCGGTGGGCGCGGTAGAGGCGCTCACGCCGCTGGAGTTCGGCCAACTCGGCGGCGGTGACGGCTTCGATGGCGTCTTCCCGCAGACCGAGGTCGTCGATGACCTGGCGGTTCAGCACGCGAACGCCGCCGCTGGCAATGGCGCCCATCGCGAGTTCTTCGTGGCCGGGGACGCCGAGTTTGCGGACGATAAACACGTCCAGCGGGAGGCCCAGTTCGCGGGCCACCTCATGGGCGACCGGCACGCCGCCACGGGGCAAAGCCAGGACGAGGGCCCCAGGGACGTGCGCGCAGTGGCTCAGTCGCGCAGCCAAAACCTGCCCTGCCGCGCGCCGCTCCGGGTATCTCGAAATCATGACGGCGTTACCGCCGGAATCGCGCGCTGGTGGGGATGTGACCCAGATGCTCCAGGAACCAGTCGGAGGCCAGACGCGCGACTTCTTCCAGCGCGCCTGGCTCCTCGAAGAGATGGGAGGCGCCGCGAACGATTTGCAGTTCCTTCTCGCAGGCGAGCAGCTCGTAGGCTTCCTCGTTCAGGGCGATGACAGGCTCGTCGAGTTCGCCGACGATGAGGAGGGTGGGACATTTCACACGTCGAAGCGCGCCGCCAGCCAGGTCCGGCCGCCCGCCGCGTGAGACGACCGCACCGACAGACTTGCCGAGGTCAGCGGCTGCGACGAGCGCCGCGCCGCCGCCAGTGCTCGAACCGAAGAAGCCGAGCCGCAGGTGCCGGGCCTCGTCCTCTTCGGCGACCCAATGCGCGGCGCAAGCGAGGCGCTGGGTGAGCAAGCCGATGTTGAATCGAAGGTGGCCGCGGGCGGCGTCAAGGCGTTCTTCTTCCGGCGTGAGCAGGTCGAAAAGCACCGTGCCCAGGCCCGATTTGCGAAGCTGTTCGGCGACAAACCGGTTGCGCGGGCTGTGCCGGCTGCTGCCGCTGCCGTGGGCGAAGAGCACGACACCGGCCGCGCCGGCCGGGACGTGCAGTTCACCCTCGAGGGTGACGGACCCCGTGGGGATGCGGATCGCGCGGGGGGATTCGGTCGATTCCGCGTGCCTGATGTCAGCGCTCATAAGACCTTTCTTCCATGATGGTCACAGTCTCTCATTCACAACATCGCGCTCCCCGGCTGGGAGGATACTGCTACCGTTGACACCCGGTTGTCAATTGACGCAAATTGCGCCTGCGAGCGCCGGAATTGTATGTGTTTAACGTAGCTGCGACCGTGAGGTCGCGGGCTGGATACTCAGTCGGGAACGAAGTCGATTGCAATGCCCGACGCCCAATGTCCCCGCCCCGCGACCTCACGGTCGCAGCTACGAAATACGGAGATCAGGAATTGTCCGGCGCAAGACCCGAATGAACTCCCCTTGGTCCTTGGCTTGCGTCCTTAAGCTCAAGCACGTTGTCGTC
>CAZZAQ010000543.1:3372-4070 GCA_964652165.1 uncultured Bifidobacterium sp. | reverse complement strand
TCGCGGGTTGGCAACCCGCGATACAGCAGGCTGGGCAGCCTGCGCTACGACTTTGCCAACGGCCCTGACAGCCGGTGCAGCTCGGGCCAGGAAGGACTGACAAATCTCCAAGGGCTGAAAAACCTCGAGAATCCAGGCGCCGCAACGCGTGATGGCTCTCGAGCGCTATTACGGCGTGGGCCGCGCCTTGAACACAACCTGGCCGCTCTCGGTCGTGCCGAGGAAGTGGCCGGAGCCTTGATTCTGGTTCTCCTGTTGCAGAACGGCGCCGCGGAAAGTGATGGTGCGGGTCGTGCCGGCCTCGCGGTAGGTGCCGGTGAACAGGCCGGACGAGAGCGTGAACGTGCAAGTCAGGGTGTTCGGGCTGTTGGTGTCTTTGGTGACACGGCTGCCCGGGCCGAGGACGACGTCGTTGATTGAGGGGGAGGCCGTCAGGTTGCCACCGGTGAGGACGATCTGGGCCTCGGTGAGGTTGAGAATGCGGTTGGTGGCGCCGATGGGGGCGCGGTAGATCGAGCCGGTCAACTGCGTGTCGAGGATGAACCCGTTGGTATACAGCTTCGGGGTGGGGCCGGCGGGCCGAACCCATGTCATCCGACCCTCCAAGTCACTAACGAAGCCATTGGTATCGAAGCCAATCCAACCGTACGTCGAGCCGCGTCCGCGGTAGGCGACGGCGTGATGGGGCCACAGGCCAT
>CAZZAQ010000543.1:1764-3362 GCA_964652165.1 uncultured Bifidobacterium sp. | reverse complement strand
GGAGAGTGGAACGCTTTGGGTCACTTTCGTCCCATCAGCCAGGACGCCGGTGAACTTGACATTGCCTCCGTCGTCGACGGTGGCCGTTCCGTAACCGTCGCCTGCAGGGTAGGTCGGATCACTCGGCACACCGTCCACAATCAGGGTGTATTTGCCAGCGAAATTCGTCGCCGGGTTGGTCCTCGCATTGAACACCGACAGCGCGCCGAACAGCGCCGTGGGAGCCTCCCAGTTGGTCGCGTTGACTGTGCCGGTGACCATGCCGTGGAAGAACTCGTTGGTCTTGAGGCTGACGATCCATTCGACCGTGAGCGGCGCAAAGCCGGTCCGCTTGATCACGTTCGTGGCCAATCCAAACAGGTCAAGCTGGCCGCTGGCGGAGTATTTCTTGCCGCCGACTGAGATCGACGCCGAGTAGGTTCCCTTGTCGGTGGTCGTGAGTTTGAACGAGCCGGAGTTGGTGTGGTACACGGCGAATATCACCGAGAAGAGCCCGTTGTAAGTCCCCTTGACCGGGATGAACGGGTTCGGGACGAAGTTCGCGGCGATGTGCAGGTCGGGCTGCATCAGGAACTGGAGCTTGGAGGCGGAGCTCGTCGGGATGTCGCCGGTCCAGTTTGAGAAGACGTAGCCGGGCCGGGCGGCGGCGGTGAGGGTATAGCCGCGGCCGAGTTCCAGCCGCTGGAGGTTCGTCGCGCCGGAAACGGTGCCCCAACCGAATGAGTTGGTGACCAGATTCAACGGACTGGTGACGACGTAGATGACGGATCGAATGTTGGTGACGGAGATGTTGCCCGACAGGTCGATGCTGCGGACGCGAACCCAGTTCGTGCCGGGCTGGAGCGATACGATGTTCGTCCAGGCCCGCGCGTTGTAGCTCACTGGAACGAAGGCGCCCGAACCCATCTGAAGCTCGACGCGTGCCACGCCGAAGTTGTCGCTCGCGGTGCCCCGGATGGTCGTCGTGGAATTCGTGATACGCGCTCCGGGGTTCGGCGCGGTGAACGCGACGGTGGGCCGGGTGTTGTCAGTCGGGCTTTGCGATATCTTGAAGTCCTGGCCGGCGATTCTGAGCGTGGCCATGCGCACGGTAGAGCCGGTGTGGGCGCCGATGGAGAACGTGAACGTATCCGTGCCCTCGAAGCTGATGGCGGAAGTGACCGTGACCCACGGCGGAATGCCAGTGACCTCCCAGGGACAACCCCCGAGCGCGGTGACGACCACGCTGCCTTCGCCGCCGGGCTGGCCGAAGGCGGCGCTGGAACTCGAGAGGAGAAAAGGACAGGCAATGCTGATAGTAGCCACGCGGCTCGTTGAGAGGCCCGCCAGATTGCCGGCCACGACATAGTACTGGCCGATGTTGGCGGCGCCGACGTTATTGATGGCGAGATTGGTCCTCGTGGCGCCGGGGATGGGCGCGCCGTTGCGGAACCATTGGTAGGTAATCTGCGCATCGCCCCGGGCCTGTGCGAAGAGCTGGACATTGGTGCGCGGAGGCACGTCGATGTGGTCGCGCGGGGAAACCAGGAAGTAAGGCAGCTCGCGGTGCGGATCTGGGGAGTTGTAGTAGCCGGGCGTGGGCATTTCCACGAACCAGT
>CAZZAQ010000543.1:0-1754 GCA_964652165.1 uncultured Bifidobacterium sp. | reverse complement strand
GCGAAGAGCTGGACGTTGGTTCGCGGACTCACGTCGATGTAGTCGCGCGGGGAAACCAGGAAGTACGGCAACTCGCGGTGGAAGGGGGGGCGGGAGTTGTAGTAGCCGGGCGTAGGCAGGTCCACAAACCAGTTGGTCGGGTCGTTGCCGTATTCGTAGGAGAAGCGCCTCTGGAGACTGCCCCCGCCGCCATCCGCCCAGACCGTTCGATCCACCGAGTTGGACGGCCACGGGGGTCGGTCTTCGTATTCCGCGCGGTCGACGAGGATCTGCGGCGTGAGTCCGGCGTCCGGGTGGGGCAGCACCTGCGGGGTGTCGGGGCGGTACAGTTGGACGTTGCCGCTGCGGTTGCTCAGTTTGCCCTTGTAGGGCCCGTAGAGCTTGGTGCCGGGAGCGACGCCCATTCGGAACGCCCAGCCAGCCGTCTCAGTCGCGTTGGTTTCGGGGTCGAAGTTGACCACGAGCAAATAGCTGTTAGGCGCGAGGAATGGATAACTGGTTTTTGGGAATTCATAGTCGACGTTACCCCGAATCTTCCAGCGATTGGTGAGGAACGCCGGATCTTCTCCAGCCTGGAGCTCGTAGTACAAATTGACTCTCGTCGAGGAGACGTTCCGCAGCTCGATGAATTCATCCACGCTGTTGTCATTGGTGCCGCCGATGCCGTCGAATTCGACCGGGTGGTAATGAATTTCGTTGATGACCACGGGACTCATGCGGATCGGGGCGTTGGATTCCCCCAGGCCCGTGCGGAAGAAGTTGCTGAGACCCGGTGGCATTCCGGCCCGCACGAAGGTGCCGAAGGAGAGGTCGTTCAGCAGCACAAATTCGGCGTTAGTGTCGCTGGTGACATAGCGACCGAAGGAATAGCCGTTGGGCGCCGCGCCGAACGAGACACCCTTGCGGAAGCCGAGCAACTCGCCGGTGGCGTCGGCCTTGAAGATGTAGCACTCGTCGCCCCGGGCGGAGTTGAACGTGAACGCGCGCGGCCCGAGGAGGTTCGTGTTGCCGAAATCTTTCTCGTAAAGAACATGGAACCCGCCCGGCGGAACGATTGTGTTGGAGGGGAACTGGTAGTGCCTGGCGTCGTTCCGCCGATTGCTCATCCACCAGTAGCTCATGTCCACCGCGTTGGTGGAGACGTTCTGGAACTCGACGGCGTCCTCCAGCGGCGGGTCGGTGTGGCTGAGCAGTTCGTTGATGATGATCTCGGGGATCGGGCCGAAATTGGCCTCCCCGGGCGTGGGGTTGGGAAAGATGCCGATACGACTCGAGCCGTCGGGCACCCGGCCCTCGGAGATGTTCCGCGCTCGGAACAGCCGGCAGAGCACCACGTCGATGATGGTCAATCGGTTTGGGGACCAGATGTAGTTCGTGTCGAGAATGCCGCTGGGCGGCGGACCCGCGTCACTGCCGCTGCTGATGCCGAAGTTCAGGTTGTTCGCGGCAGCGCGGATGTCGCCCGAGCAGAAGAACTGCACGTAGCCGAGCGGGGCGATGTACGAATGGGCCGGGACCGGTTTCGGCCCGCTGGTCCCGCTGGTTGAGGGTGGAACGAACAGAAGGTTTGGTTTGTCCCAGATGACCAGTCCGCTGAGCTCCACGATGTTGGTATCAGGGTTGTAGATCTCCAGCCAATCCTCGTCGGCCCCCGCGGAATTGGTCGCAAGCCATTCGTTGATTTTGAGCGTGAACTGATTGCTGGTGAAGGGGGCGGAGACAAATGGAGCAGGCGTGTTGGCCAGGCACGGAAT
>CAZZAQ010000542.1:0-4074 GCA_964652165.1 uncultured Bifidobacterium sp. | reverse complement strand
CCGTGAATGGCAAACCGACTGTTGTGGTGCAGGATGCCCGCTCCTACCAGCGCCTGCTTGAGGAAGTCGAGCGCGCCGAGACCCTCGTCGGCATCAAGCGCGGACTCGAGAGCATGGAGCGTGGAAAAGGGCGGCCAGCTCACGCGGTCTTCGCTCGGTTGGGAAAGAAGCGCGGGATTCCGCGGGCGGGGTGAAGTATCGTGTCCTGTTCACGGTCGAAGCAGACGCGGTACATGTCTTCCACGTCCGGCACGGACGCCGAAAGCGGCTCCGGCCTGAATCAACACCGAGCAGCAAACAAACGCGATGAAGAACTCCCTGACGCGGAAATTTCACAGCGGTGTTTTTCGCCGAAGCGCCGGTCTCATTAGCACCCCGCTTCAGCGGGGTGTGTGCGCGTTGGAAGTTGTCGAAACCGTTTCAACGGTTTCGACTGGATTTGAGAAACCGTTGAAACGGTTTCACCACTCGATCCGGCCCGACACCCCGCTGAAGCGGGGTGCTAATGAGAGGAGACTGCCGCAGCGAGAAGCGTGTGAAATGTCCGGGCTGAAACCGCAGCGGCGAATCTGCTGGCCGGCCTGGCTGGCTGCGCTCCTGGCCCTCGCGGCGCCAGGTCGCGCCGCCGAGTCGTGGGCTGACGAGCGTCTCCCCGTCCGCGACGGCCTCATCGCCTGGTTCGACGCCGCGCGACAGAACGCAGCCCGCGAAGCCGCGCAACTCGCCCCGCTCAGCGCCGGCAGTCCCGCGGACTACTTGCTCGACGGCTCCGGCGAGCGCCGCCACCTCACGCAGCCCGTCGCCTCGTTTCGCCCCACTTTGCGCCAGACTGGCAGCCACTCCTGGCTGTCGTTTGACGGCACGGATGACTTTCTCCCCGCCGCCGGGTGGAACCTGTCGTTCACGAACGCCACCCTCTTCGTCGTCGCCGCGCCGCGAACGAACGCCGGCTTTTACCGCGCCTTTCTCTCGTTCAATCGCGCCGGGCGCAACGATTACCAATCCGGACTCAACCTCGACCTGGGAGCCCAGCCCACGGCCGACCTCTCGCGCGTCAATGCCGAGGGGCCCGGCTTTGGCGGCGAGAAGAACCTGCTCACGGCCCCGCAGGCCTTTGGACGCTGGGCCACGTTTACTCTCGTCACACGTCCCGGTACCAATGGCGTGCGGCTCTACCTCAACGGGCAGGCCCAGGGCGCGCGCGACCGATCCGCCAACTCCGTCCTGCGCGCCGACGAGTTCCGCCTCGGCGCGCGCCAATTCTCAAACGACTCGCCCTACCCTGCCACCGATAGTCCCTTCCACGGAGACATCGCCGAAGTGCTCGTCTTCAACCGCGCCCTGTCTTCCGCCGACCGTGCCGCCGTCGAGCAATATCTCGCCATCAAACACGCCGGCATCGGCGACGGCCCGCGCGGCGTCCCGCTCGTCGCCGTCACGAACGCTCCGCCCGTCCAAATGCTCGTGCCCGGCTTCGAGGTGAAGGAACTGCCCGTCACGCTGAACAACGTAAACAACCTCCGCTACCGCCCCGACGGCCGGCTCTACGCCATCGGCTACGACGGCGCCATCTGGCTGCTGCGCGACACGGACGGCGACGGCCTTGAGGATTTCGTGACGCCCTTCTGGACCAACCGCACCTTCCGCGCCCCCGTCGGCGCCGCGCTCACCCCGCCCGGCTACGCGCGCGGCGACGGCCTCTTCCTCCCGAACATCCACAAGCTGTCGTTGGTCCTAGACACCAACCGCGACGGCCGCGCCGACGAGGAAATCGTCTGCGCCTCGTGGAGCGACTGGGCCGAGCAATCGAACGTGGACGCCGTCGGTTGCGCGCTGGACCGCGACGGCAACATCTACTTTGGCGTCGGCACGTCCAGTTACACCGACGGCCACCTCGTGAAGAAGACCGGGCAGTCGCAATACAGCCTCACCTCCATCCGCGGCACCATTCAGAAGCTTTCGCCCGACTTCCAAAAGCGCGAAACCGTCTGCACCGGCACGCGCTTCACCGTCGGCATGGCGTTCAACCGCCTCGGCGACCTGTTCGTCACCGATCAGGAAGGCGCGACGTGGCTGCCGAACGGCAATCCCTACGACGAACTGCTCCACATTCAGGCCGGCCGCCATTACGGATTCCCTCCGCGCCACCCGAAGCACCTGCCCAACGTCATCGACGAGCCGAGCGTGTTCGACTACGAACCACAGCACCAATCGACGTGCGGGCTGACTTTCAACGAGCAGGTGTACGGCGGCCCGACGTTCGGCCCCGTGTTGTGGGCGGGCGACGCGCTCATCGCCGGCGAATCGCGCGGAAAAATCTACCGCACCAAACTCGTCAAGACCGCCACCGGCTACGTCGCGCAAAACCATCTCATCGCCTGCACGAAGGAACTCGCCATCGACGTGACCGTCTCCCCGCGCGGCGATTTGTTGCTTTGCACGCACAGCGGCGCGCCCGATTGGGGCACCGGCCCGGCCGGCAAGGGCCACATTTATCGCATCCGCTACACCGACACGAACGCGCCCCAGCCTGTCCTCACCTGGAGCGCCAGCCCCACCGAAATCAAAATCGCTTTCGACAAACCGCTCGCCACCGCCGCCCTCAAAGATCTCGCAAAGAAGGTCCGCATTGAAGCGGGCCGGCACGTTTATCCCGGCGACCGCTTCGAGAACATCCGCCCCGGCTACCAGGTCGTGCGCGACCAATTGGCGCAGCCCCGTTACGCCGTCGAAGTCCTCGGCGCGGCCGTCAGCCCCGACGCCCGCACGCTCACGCTGACAACGAAACCGCGCGAGAGAGCACTGAATTGCGCCATCACGATTCCGAATCTCTCATTAGCACCGGGCTTGAGCCCGGTGAACCAAGGCACTCCGAGGCCAGAAGCCGTTTCAACGGCTTTGCCCGCGCGGGAAGCCGCTGAAGCGGCTCAGTCGTCCCCGGCCGCGAGAATCACCGGGCTGAAGCCCGGTGCTAATGAGAGCGAAACGGGAATCGATCTCGCCGCCAGCCTCCACGGCGTCGAAGCGACTTGGCGCTCGGAGGACGGCAAGACCAACAGGTCCCTTTGGCTTCCGCACGCCGATCTCGCCGTTGCCCGCGAATTGACCGCTGGGAGTGCCGAACACGAAACGTTCTTTAAGCTTCTGGCGCAGGCGGGCTTGCTCACGCTCCGCTGTCAGCTCGACGTGTCACAAATGCTTCGTCCCGCCGTGCAGCCCGGATCGAAGCTCGACTATGAACCCGCCCAAGAGCGAGTTACGATTCTTCTCTCCTCCGACGTGCCCTTCATTGTGCAGTCAAGCGCCTTCTCAGCAATCAGGTCGACGTTGGCCAAAAACCGAACGTCCGAGGCTCCCCTTCCGGCGATCACAAGCGAGAAACAACTTCGTGATTACGAGATCGGCATTCCCACCGTATCAACCGCCCAACAATTGCGCATTAGTTGGATTACGGAAGACGACTCCCGCCCCCGCGCCTTCCCGCTCCGCCGCTTCTTCCTCCCTTGGGCCAAGCCCGAAGGCGCATCGCCCGCGACGAATGAATCCCGCGTCATCCCCGAAATCGCCGGCGGCCATTGGCTGCGCGGACGCCACCTTTACTTCGGCGCCAAGGTCGCTTGCGCGAAATGTCACACGATCCGCGGCGAGGGCGGTCACGTCGGCCCCGACCTCTCGAACCTCATCCACCGCGACTACGCCAGCGTCGCGCGCGACATCGCGCAGCCCAACGCCGCGCTCAACCCCGACCACCTGGCTTCCATCGTCGAACTGGCCGACGGCGACGCGCTCACCGGCTTGCTCGCCAGCGAGACCGCCAGCGAATTGACCGTCGTCGATGCCAGCGCCACGCCCCGCCGCATCCCCCGCACCCAAGTCAGTTCCATCCGTCCCGCCGCCCTTTCGCTCATGCCCGAGGGTTTGTGGGAGCCGCTGACGAAGGAAGAACAGCGCGACCTCATGACCTTCCTCCTCACGGTTCCGCTCGAACCGGCCCCCATCGAACGCGACGGCGCCCCGCCGCCCCGAAAGCTCGCCGAAGTGCAGGCGCTCCTTTCCGCTTCTGAGCCACTCACG
>CAZZAQ010000541.1:0-4078 GCA_964652165.1 uncultured Bifidobacterium sp. | reverse complement strand
AGGCATGGACCTGCCAGTCGGTGCGCAGGCAGGTTTCTTCGAGGGTCTGGAGGAAGTTGAGGCGGTCGAAATCGGTTTTGAAGATGGGTTCGCGGCGATCGCCGCGGTTCATGAGGTGATAGATGGCGCCCTCGTACTCGATGCGCAATTGCCGGGGCATGGGTGGCGCTTAGCGGATGAAGCTCCGCGTGTCAACTTTCGAGTGCAAAAAGTGAGGACTGACCCCTGTTTAGGCCGAGGCGCTCAAGTTCTTCAAATCGGCTCGGACGGTTTCGTAGCTGGTGGCGTAGGCGAGCACGCGCGGGTCGGGCTGGATGTTCCACGTCTTGCAGGCGGCCCGGTAAAGGTCGGGCCACCAATTGCGGTGTTGGGTTTTGCCTTGCGCGCGCCAGGCTTCCCAGTTCATCAGCACTTTGCTCCAGCATCGGTCGCCATACTCGACGGCTTTCTTCGCGTCGGGGAACTCCTTGAGATACCAGTCGCGGCCAAACCTGGCGTGGAGCACTTCGTCGGCCCAGTCGTAGTCCTGGAAGAGGGCGCTCAAGGGGTTGTGGGAGGCCAGGGCGGTCTCCCACTCGAAGCGTTTGCCCGTGCGGGGCATGAGTCCCTGCTCGATGAAATAGAGCACGGCGTGCCGCTCGATGGGGGTGAGTTGGGTGTTGAGGGCCAGGCTCCAGGTGAAGTTCACCATCACAGTCTTCGCCCAATCGATGTCGAGGCTGGCGAAGCCGACTTCGCCCATCATGGCGTGGCGGGCTTCGTCCCAAAGCTGGCGGGTCATGTCGCGGTAGTAATCCCACGGCTTGCCGGGGGTCTGGGCGAGGATGCTGGCCATCATTTCGGGCACGTCGATCTCGCGCAGGCGCTTGTAGAACATCATCAGCGTTTTAGGCGCGGGCGGGAACGCGGGGTCGTAGAGAAAGACTTCGGCGTTGACGGCCATATTGTAGGGGTCGGGGAAACGAGCGTCGCGCTTCGGAACGGGGTCGAACTTGAAGGGCTGCGCGGAGTGGCGCCGGGGCAGCGCGCGAGCGACGGGTTCCTCGCGCCCGTCGAGGCCGCCGGCGGCGGCGAGGCAGTCGTCCAGGAGCTTGAGCCAGTCGGCGGCGGCTTGCTGTTCGGCGGGGAGGACCGCCTTGGAGACGGCCTTGGCGCCGAACCGCTCCATCTCCTCGAGTTCGAGGCGAGCGAAGCGGCAAAGGCGGACGCTGGGGTGATCCGCCAGCGGGTTCGTATCGAGCAAGTGGCCCTCCAGCCCGGTGCGCAGCGCGGGCAGGGCCTTGGAGTAGAGGCCCAGGAGCAATTCGGCGGTCGTCGGCGCGGCCCGGATTTCGTCGAAGAAGATTTCCAGGCCGCAGTGGGGGATTGCCTCCAGGCCGAGGGGCGGTTCGCGCATTTCGCCCACGCGCCTGCGCAAGGCGGTCGCCTGCTCGGCGCAGAGGTAAGCGTGCAGGCTGAAGGCCATCTTGAGTTCGTAATCAGGCTCAGCCGTGAGGCGGGCGATGAAGATCTCGTGAAGGCGCTTGAAGACGTAGTGAAACCGCTTGAGGCGCGCGACGCATTGCTCGACGGACAGGCCGGGCTTCATCGCGTCCTTCATCGTGCAGATTCCGGCGAGACACGGGAGGCGGCGGGGGGACTTGTACGGCTTTTTCATGGGAGGAACTGTAGCGGAACGAGAGCGGGGGGAGAAGTTATGAGTGAATCAGTAATCAGTAATCAGTAGGCACACGGCCTTGGCCTCACTGATTACTGATTACTGATTACTCTCTGACCGCCCTGCCCGGCAGCGTGGGCGAGCCATGACTGGCATGGCGCGGTCGCAAAAGCCCGCTAACGCCGCTCGTGCTTGAGGAACCACTCGTAGAGCTTTTGGTTGTTGTAGGTCTCTGTCCACGAGTCGTGCTCGGCCTCGGGATAAACCGTGAGTTCGACTTCCTTCACGCCGGCTTTCTTGAGCGCGGCGACCATGCGCTGGGATTCCTCGATTTTCACCACGGGATCTTTGGCGCCGTGAAATGCCCAGAAGGGAAGGCTCTTCAACGCGTCGGCCTTTTTGCGCGACGCGAGCAGCGCGTCGAGCGTATTGCCGCCGCCACAAATCGGCGCAACAGCCGCGAAACGCTCCGGGTGGCTCAAGGCAAGGCTCCACGAACCGAAGCCGCCCATGCTCAGGCCCGTCAGATAAATGCGGTTGGTGTCCACCGCGTGCTTCGCGATGAGCTCGTCCAGCAGCGCCAGGACGGTCTCATTGGACCAGGTCTCATCGTTCGGACACTGCGGGCTGGCGACGAGAAACGGGAAATCGGGCCGGCCCTTCACGATTTTGGGCGGGCCGTGGACGGCGACCTTCTGGAGGTTCGTGCCGCGTTCGCCCGCGCCGTGCAGAAACAGAATGAGCGGCCACTGCTTGGCGCCCTTCGGGTCGTAACCTTTCGGCGTGAACAACAGATATTGGGCGCTGAGCGTGCGAGTGACAGTGCGTTCGAACTTGTGGGATTTTTGCATGTCGGCGGGTTCCTGGCTGAGCGCGGTGCTCAACGTGACGGCGAGCGCGCCTGAGGCGGCGAGTAGTCGGATTTGCATAGCGAGGGTTATTTCGTCCATTTGGCAAACGACGCATCGAAAACCCCGCGACCCGGAGGGTCGCATGAACGCGGAAGGATTGTAACAGGGTCATGCGCTCCTCTGGAGCGCGGGGCGTGGGTGCGGCGTGGACCGGTGGGTGCGCTCCACTCCGTGGAGCTTCCCACCGGCTACACTCATCCGCGCCTCCGGCGCGGGCTGGCACGCCAACACGTTCGGAGTGTCGATTGTTAGAACCTACCTCTTTCCGCCCATTTTTTAACGGGCATCAGACTGCACAAAAGCAAACCGATATGGCATCTTGTCCTTTTCGGGCTAGTTGAATGGCCCGGTGAATACCATCAAATAACTTACATCGGCCCGAGTTGAACCTGCCGAGACACGTGGGGAAATGAACCGGGGATATCAAATTCCATCCCGCATACGGTTCGTGTGTCCAGAGATCGCAGTCTCCAGCAATATGCTTAAGCTCGAACGCGTGACGCCGAAAGAGATACGCGAGTCGTGGTTCGGCTTGCTGCACGTCAATCAGATGAACTGAGACGAGTTCCTCTCTCCAAGCTGAATGGTTCGTGAGCTTCTCGAAGACGCCATTCTTCCGCCATTCCCGATCACAAGACTTGGTGAGCATCTCCAGTTTTGGATTCGCCAACGAATCCACAAACGCGTTCACTCTTTCCTGTGACCCAAACACGTGTGCGAGATCGATGGGATCGGCTGGCACGCCGCACATCTTGAGCACTTCCGATGAAACACATCTGAGAAACCAAGAAGCATCCCCTTGGTTCCCTAATTTTCCCAACTCGGATTTCAGGTATATGCGGAATTGTTTCACGGCGGGCTTCACGGCCAGACGGACCAAAGTTGAGCACACCCTCCCGACTGGCATGCGGCGCTAACGAGATCCCCCCCTCTCCGTAACGGGGAACCGGGGTGACAGTTACCAGCGCGGGCTTTGAGGTGGCGACGCCGTCATCAAGGCTTTCCAGACCAAATCGCGAGGCGCTTCATCAATCTCCACTTAGCGCTCTGTTTTTTCAAACCGCGCCGATTTCGTTTCGACCTGGTAGATGCCCACGGCGTCTTGCCGGGCTTGAGAAGCGCCAACTCTGATCCTACTAGAACCGAACCATCTGCCATGACAGCCCTGGCCGTCGGGGCTCGTGATTTGGGGTTCCTGCCCAGTATCTCCGCTGCCGTTGCTGTGGGCTGTCGTTTCGTGGTCATGGCGTGCATTGGTGTGGCCGACTACAGTAACGGAGCGGCTACTGGAAGAAACGCAGTGTTAAACGCCATACCTATTTGGAAAAACGAAAACAAGTTGATCAATTATTTTCGAAGGCAATTCGGGTTTCCGGAGGGAGCGCAACATAAATTGATTAAGTTAGTATTTCGCGCACCCTTAGTGTGTCCGCCGATTCATCTCGAACGCGCCACCGTAGACAATGAGGGGAGCAGGCAAACAATTCCCATCCTCAATCGTTGGGTAATA
>CAZZAQ010000540.1:0-4078 GCA_964652165.1 uncultured Bifidobacterium sp. | reverse complement strand
CGTCATCGGCCCGTCGGACTACAGCGACGAGCGGCTATGGCGGCTGGTCTCGCAGGCACGGGAGACGCTGGTGGAGGCGGAACTGGCCGTCTTCCCCAGCGTGGAGCGCGCGGTGCGCTCCCTCTCACGCTTTGTTGAGTACTGGGAGCGGCGGCTCGTGATCTTTGTCCTCGAAGACCCGGAGCCGGTGCTGTGGGGCGGTGAACCTATCTACCGCGACGGCTCGCCCGTGGGCTACACGACCTCCGGCTCCTACGGCCACACGGTGGGCGGAGCGATTGCGATGGGCTTCGTGAACCATGCGGCGGGCGCGACGCCGGAATTCATCCGGTCAGGCCGCTACGAAATCGGCGTCGCCGATCGGCGCTATTCAGCCCGGGCGCACCTGAAGGCGCCGTACGACCCGGAGCGGAAGCGGGCCCTTGCGTAGCCGCCGACGTGAGGAGGCGGACGCTCAGCCAGCGTGGGAATCCGCCTCCTCACGTCGGCGGCTACGGCGGATCGGCCGCCGCCTCACCAGGGCAGGGAGAACGTCTTCACCGTGGTCATGCACTTCATCGCTTCGATCACGCCTTCTTTGATTCCGAGACCGCTGTCCTTGATCCCGCCAAACGGGGAGTTCTCAGTGCGGTAACCGGGAACTTCATTGATGTTCACCGTGCCGGTCTTGAGGCGCTTGACCAGGTCGATGGCGCGGTTCAGGTCGCGCGTCACGACGCCGGCGGAGAGGCCGTAGGCGGTTGAGTTCGCCACTTCCACGGCGTCGTCAAGGTCGCGCATGGCCAGGATGGGCGCCAGCGGCCCGAAAGACTCGCACACGACCATCTCGGCGTCGCGCGACACGTTGGCGATGACGGCGGGCGACAGGAGCGCCCCACGCCGTTGGCCGCCGAGCAGCACTTTCGCTCCGGCCACCACGGCTTTCTTCACCACGGACTCCAGGTGAATCGCCGCGGCTTCGCTGATGACTGTGCCCACACGTGTCTCCGGATCGGTGGGGTCGCCGCAGGTGTACTCGCGGGCCTTCTCGACGAAGCGGGCGGTGAACTGTTCCAGAATGGCTTGTTCGACCAGGATGCGTTTGACCGCGGTGCAACGCTGGCCGGAATTGCGGAAGGCGCCTTCGGCTGCCAGGGTGACGGCCAGATCCAGGTCGGCATCGTCTAGAACGATCAGAGGATCGTTGCCGCCCAATTCCAGGACGAGCCGTTTGTAGCCGGCGGTCTGCGCAATCTTTTTGCCCACGGTCTCGCCTCCGGTAAACGTGACCAATTCGGTGCGTGGATCGCGCACGAGCACGTCCGCCACCTCCTCAGTCCGCCCCAGCAACACGCTGAGCATGTGCGGCGGGACTCCGGCTTCATAGAGCAGCTCGACGAAACGGATGGCGGTGAGCGGCGTGGCGGTGGCCGGCTTGAGGATGACAGGCGCGCCCACGGCCACGGCGGGAGCGAGCTTGTGGACGACTTGATTGAGCGGATGATTGAAAGGCGTGATGGCGGCAACCAGTGCCAGCGGCTCGCGCAGCGTGAAGATTTTTCGCGCCTTTCCCTGCGGGGAGATGTCGCAGGAAAAAATCTGGCCATCGTCGCGCAGCGCCTCCATGCCCGCGAGTCGCAGTACGTCGGAGGCGCGGCCCGTCTCGTAGCGCGTCTCGCGGATGCACAATCCCGACTCGGCGGTGATGAGCTGGGCGAACTCCTCGCGCCGCGACTCCAGCAGTTGTCGGGCGCGGTCGAGAATGGCCGAGCGCTGCCAACGGGTAAGCGCGGCGCGGCCCGCCAGCGCGGCCCGGATGGCGGCCTCGGTGTGGGCGTGCGTGGCGAGCGCGACAGAGCCGACGAGGTGGTTGTTGTAGGGATTGCGAATCTCCAGCCGGTTGCCGTCCGCCACGGGCGCGCCCGCCACGTAGCAGGGCAGGTCAAGAGATTTGGCGGCGGGCGTTGGGTTCATGCGCTTGTTCCGTTGCAGGCGAAATCGAAGACGTCGAAGTTCCGCGGGTCGCCGGCGGCGCGGGCGGCGTAGGCGGGTATGAGCGCCTCGGAAAAGGCGAAGGGCACCATTTCTTCGTAGCGTCCGCCGTGCGAGCGCAGGCCGCGCTCGACGGCTTTGAGGTCGTGATACTCGGGCGTGCGGCCGAGAACAACGTCGCGTCCCGACATCACCACGATATCGCCCAATCGGTCCGCGGGCAGCTCCAGCTTTTCGGCGGCGTTGCGGCCGTAAACTTCTGTCACGCCCGGCAGATGATTGAGAAAGTGGAGGACGTTGAACTTGCGCCGCGCGGAAAGGCCCGGCGGCAGGTGCACGACGGCGAAGGAACCGAGCGCGCCGTGATGCACGACGTACGGATCGGTGATCGGCAGGATCACGCGGAAGCCGGGGCCGTAGCGCTCCGTCAGTTCACGCTCCAGATAAATGACATTGGGCGATCCGTCGGGCTTCTGCTTCGCGTTCATGCCGTGATCGGCAGTGAGGCCGATGACCGCGCCCAGCTTGAGCAGGCGGCCAAGCTGCTCGTCGATGCCGGCATAAAAGTCGACGGCCTCCGGCGCGCCGGGCGCGAACTTGTGCTGCACGAAGTCGGTGGTGGAAAGGTAGAGCAAGTCCGCAAGGCCACGCTCAATCAGCGCCGCGCCCGCGCGCAGCACGTACAGGCTGGCTTCGGCGCTGTAGATTGGCGGCGTGGGCTGGCCGACGAACTTTTCGACGTGCTCGATGCCGTGCGACGCCTTGCTCGCCTGACCGGCTTTTTCCGAGGAGAACGCGATGCCGCCGCGTTCGAGAAGACCCGCGGCGAAAATGTCTCGCAGTTTTTCCTTCGCGGTGACGACGGCGACCTTTCGCCCGGCGCGCGCGGCCGCAGGGAAAATGGTTTCGCAGCGGAGAAACTTCGCCGAGTTCATCATCACTTCCGCGCCGGCCGCGAAGTCGTAGAAGAAATTCCCGCCGATGCCGTGCACGGTCGGCGGCACGCCCGTGACAATGGAAGCGTTGTTGACGTTGGTGAACGACGGCAGCGCGCCGCGGGCCAGGCCACGATGGCCGGCCACACTCATGCGTTGGAAGTTCGGCATCCGCCCGCGCGCCAGGGCCGCATCGAGATACTCGTCGGCCGAGCCGTCGAGGCAGATGACCACGACCGGCCGCGCCGGCGGCTGGTACGTGCGGCCGTTGACGGTGAAGGCGGTGGTTTGAATCACGGTCATGTGACCAGCCGCATCTCCTTCATGGTCTCCGACACCGCCGCCAGCAGCGCCCGCACGTCCGTTTCGAAAATGCGCCCGATCGTTCCGATACGGAACAAATTCGCCTGGCTGATCTTGCCCGGATAAATGATGAAGCCCTTCTCGCTCAGCCGCTGGTAGAACTCGTCGAAAGTGAACGCCGGATCTTTTGGGCAGTAGAACGAAGTGATGATGTAACTTTGCACGGCGGGATCCAGGAAGACCGCAAACCCGAGCGCCTTCATGCCTTCCACCAACACGGTGTGATTGCGCCGATAACGGGCCTCGCGCGCCGCGACGCCTCCTTCCTGTTCCCACTCCTTCAACGCTTGTGCGAAGGCCAATATCGCATGAGTCGGAGGCGTGAACCGGAATTGCCCATTCTTCTCGAAGCCCTTCAACTGCCCGACCAAATCCAGACTCAGGCTGCGCGCGTTTCCTTCGCACGCCAGCAGCGCGGCGCGACGGGCGATGACGAAGCAGAAACCCGGCACGCTCTCCAGGCACTTGTTGGGCGAAGAAATCAGGAAGTCGATGCCGGCCGCGGCGAAGTCGATTGGCACCGCGCCGAAGGTGCTCATCGCATCGACGATATAGGACCGCTGGCGCCGGCGCACGACTTCTCCCAGCGCCGTGATGGGATTGAGTATACCGGTGGTGGTTTCGCAGTGGACGGCCGCCACGTGCGTAACGGCGCGGTCCTCGGCCAGCAGGCGGTCGAGTGCGGCGGGATCATTCGGTGTGTTCTCCGGAGTGCGGAGCGCGACGTGCTCGATGCGCGCGTGGCGCAATATCTGCACCATGCGCTCGCCGTAGGCGCCGTTGGCCAACACCGCCACTTTGCCTTGCGC
>CAZZAQ010000539.1:0-4081 GCA_964652165.1 uncultured Bifidobacterium sp. | reverse complement strand
GGGCGCGGAGCACGGAAAGATCCTGGAACTGGCGCTCCAGCTCGGCCTTCTCGACCTGAAGGCGCTTCAACTCGGTGAGCAGAAACTCACGGTCGCCCTCGGACGCCGCCAGCCGGCGCTCGGTGTCGGCGATTTGCTTGCCCAGCTTGTCGATGGCGCCGGTGAGGTCGTCCATTTTCATCGTGAGCTGGTTCGTCTGAGTGGTGAGTTGGGTGATCTGGGCGTCCTTCTTCTCGATCTACGCGCGGGCAGCTTCCGCGGCGGCCTGCATCTCGCTCTTGGTGCGGGCCAGCTCGGCGTTGATCTTCGAGAGGTGGTTCGAGGTGGAGCTGAGTTCCTCGGACTTGATGGTGAGGTTGGTCTGGAGATACATCGCCAGCCGCTCTTTGTCGTCCAGCATGGACTTCGTTACCTCGACCGTGTTCGAGAGGACGGTGATGCGCCCCTCATCGGTTCGTTTGACCTCGACGGCCTTGTTGTGGCGGACGAGCAACGTCACGCCCAGCCCAACGCCCACGAGCACCAGCAAAACAATCGCTACAATTGCAGCTTTCATAATTTAGTTTTTCAAGATGCCGGGCGCGGCTTCAAATAGCAAGCCCGACATCCAATCTTGCTTTAGAGACGTTCTGACCTAGATTTGATTCATGGAATTGCCTGAGGCCGTGCCGGTGATGACGCTGCCGAGCGCGACGCTGTTCCCGCAAGCGCTGCTCCCGCTGTACATTTTTGAGACACGTTATCGCCAGATGCTGGCCGACATGCTGCGGCGGGACCGCATGTTCACGGTGGCGATGCAAAAACCGGGCCGCGCGCGCGAGACCCCTTGCGCGGTGGCCGGCCTGGGGCTCATCCGAGTCTCCGTGGGCCACGGCGATGGCACTTCGCACCTGATCCTGCAAGGGTTGGCCCGTGTCGAACTGATCGGCACCGTGCAGACCAAGCCCTATCGCGTCGCGCAAATCCGCCCCCTGGTCAGGACTACGCCCGACAGCGTGGCCATCGACGCGCTGTTGGCAAAGGTCCACGAACTGGTCGAGGAGCGGCTCCAGCACGGGCCGTTCCCATTTCCCTTTTCGACGTTCCAGCAGTCGGGCGGCGGCGCGGGCAAGAAGCAGAGCGGCTCGACGCCGAGCTTCACGCCCAAGGAGATTCTCGATTACCTGGAATCCCTTCCGGACGCCGACCAGGTGGCGGATCTCGTTTCCTGCGCGCTGCTCCCGGGCGCCGTCGAGCGCCAGACGATTCTCGAAACGGTTCAGGTCGAGCAGCGGCTGCGGCACCTCATCCACTTTTTGATGGAAGAAATCCGCCGTTGCCGCAAGGATCTCCAGGGATGAGCACACCGACACAGGCCCCGACGACTGACGAACGCAACGAGATTCACACGGAGCTTTTCGCCCAGATGGTCATGCAACAGGCGAGCCTGGCCCTGATGTTTCTCGGAGTGACACCGCACCCGGAAACCGGCAAGAAGCTGTTCGACCTCGACAGCGCCCAGATGTTCATCGCCCAGCTCGACATGCTCGAGGCCAAAACCAGCGGAAACCTTTCCGCGGACGAAGCGGCGCTGCTCAAGCAGAGCCTCACCACGGTCCGGATGGCGTTCGTGCAAGCCGTGAATAGCGGCGATCCGTCGAAAGCCCCCGAGGAACCGGCGCCCGCGCCGGGTGCGCAAGCGGCGCCCGCGCCGCAAGCAACGCCCAACGTCGAAGCCAGTCCCGCTCCCGGACCCAATCCTGTCGACGACGGGCGGAAAAAATTCGTGAAGAAGTATTAACCGCCCGACGCCGGCCCGGCGTAGTGGGACAGGCTTCCAGCCTGTCTCTCCGGGCATCCTGCCCGAGTAGGAAACTGGGGCTGGAAGCCCCGGAGACAGGCTGGAAGCCTGTCCTACTATCCAGCAATGTCCGCTTGATCCGCCAGGGTCGAGTGGACACCATGCCCCCGCTCAATCCATGAAAACAAATCGCCGCCGTTTCCTGACCCGGTCCGCCCTCAGTGCCGGCGCGCTGGGCGCGCTGCCCCTGCTCGCCGCCGCGCCGGCTGCCAAACCGCCGAGCTTTCTCTCCGGCAAGCCGGGGATGAAACTCGGCACCGTGACCTACAATCTCGCGCAAGACTGGGACATCGAAACGATCATCAAGAACTGCGAGGCGGCGAAGTTCGAGGGCGTCGAGCTGCGCACGTCCCACGCGCACAAGGTCGAGGTCAACCTCACCAAGGACCAGCGCGAGGAGGTGAAGAAGCGCTTCCAGAATTCGAGCGTCGAACTCATGGGGCTCGGCAGCGCCTTCGACTACCACACGCCCGACCCGGAAAAGCTCAAGAAGGACATCGCGGCGACCAAGGAGTACATCATCCTCGCCCACGACGTCGGCGCGACGGGAGTGAAAGTGCGGCCGAACGGCCTGCCCAAGGAAGTTCCCAAAGAGAAAACGCTCCAACAGATCGGCCTCGCGCTGCGCGAACTGGGCAAGTTCGGCCAGGGGTTCGGCGTGGTCATCCGACTCGAAGTCCACGGCGCCGGCACCTCCTTGCTGCCGAACATCCGCGCGATAATCGACGCCGCCGATCATCCGAGCGTCGGGGTCTGCTGGAACTCCAACCCCACGGACCTGGACGGCGAAGGCTTTGACAAGAACTTCGATCTCGTGAAGCACCGGATCTTTTCGGTCCACCTGCGCGACTTGTTCATCGAAGACTACCCGTTCCGGAAACTGTTCCGGCGGCTCAACGAAATTCAATTCGCCGGCTTTTGCCTGGCGGAAATCCCGCCCAGTCCGGACCCGGTGCGCGTGATGAAGTATTTCCGCGCCCTCTGGCTGGCCTACCAGGATTTGCTCTGACGCCGGTCAGCAGCCCGTTGAAAAACCCCCATCTCGTAGCATCTGGCGTGAGCCGGATCATTATTCATTCGGGAATCGCAGTCAGATCAGATCCGGCTCACGCCGGATGCTACTTTTCTAACGGACTATTAGGCGACGTCAGGGCTCACGATATCTATAGCTTCCATTGATCTCGAATGGGTGCTTGCCGCGGTGAAGATCGATCGTGACCCTGCGACGTGTTGAATCGACTCGGACTTCCCCCGTCAGTCCCTTCCTCGCGGACTCATTCACTTTACCCTTTTCATCGAGAAGCTCGACCTGCTCGACCGGAATTACCGGACCGGGACCATTGAGCCGGATCGAATAGTTTGCATAAGCGCCGGTCACAAAACCGCAGGGCCCGATCGTGAGGCCGTGCCAGCGGCGAGCCAGGTCCACTTCTTGCGTTTCTCCCGTCCGACGGACCTCTATGCGCGTTGACCGAATACAGCTCGAGGGAAGTGCCAGGGCCGTCGCGAACAGCATCAGTCCGCCAAGTTTCTTCATGTCGCCTGGACCCAAGCTCAGCGACCCGGCCCGCGAGGGCGTTCGATTGCAACCGGAGCGCGAGGGCCGGGTTAGATGCAGGGGTTAGGCCACATGGTCATGGCTGCTGTCTCTCTTTCGCCAATCTCCGTGCCTGCAAAAAGCCGTAGCCACCGAAGGCCAAGAAGCAGACTCCGAGAATGGTGATGAAACTGAATCGTTCGGTGTCCTGAAGTCCCCATGCAATGAAGATGACGCCCATCACAAGATTGAATGTGGCTCCGCTCGACCTCAAGCTGCGGCCTGACTCGATAAGTCGTGTAGTCGTCGGCGAAAGCTTGATGCTGCGGTCAACCAAAGCAATGACCGCCTGAACATCGGCCTCGCAACGCCCGCGACACGCCAGCCCCTTGCCGAGGTCAATCGCGCACTCTGGACACAAGCCCTTGCCGCACGACTTGCAGCCGCCGACCGCCTCTCTGTCTTGGTGATAGTAGCAACGCATGAATTTGGTGTGACGTGCGAATGTGGCCTAACAGGAATTCGGCCAAAGGCGGGTTTGGCCGAGCGCGGGGAGGTTTGGCCGAGCGCGCTTCATGAGCCGCAGTTTAAGCTTGTTCGGCTGCGAATGGCAAGCGGTCCCTTAACCGATCCATGACCATGGGCGCAACTCACTTTCTGGCGAGCTCAAATGGATCGGTTGGTTTGTGGGGCTGAGGGCCGGC
>CAZZAQ010000538.1:2888-4083 GCA_964652165.1 uncultured Bifidobacterium sp. | reverse complement strand
CCGGGAGCAGCCGCCCCGCGACCTCACGGTCGCAGCTACTCCGAAGGCCCCCTCTCCCCCTCCGAGGGGGAGAGGGCCGGGGTGAGGGGGCTATCCCACAACGCCGCCACCTTTTCCCTCCAACTGTGGGCCGACCGCTTCCTCGACGAGATTGGCTACTTCCACGAACTGCGCCGCTTTGAAAAGGACGCCGAAACCGCCGAGAGCCGCATCCGCAATCTTAAGGATCTAATGGCCGACCTCGACGCCCAGCCGGCGCTGGCGCCCGTCGAGCGGCTCCAGCAGTTTCTCGAAGACCTCACTCTCGACGCCGAGCGCGAGGAGGAGAAGGAATCGGCCGGCGACGCGGTGACACTGATTACGATGCACAGTTGCAAGGGGCTTGAATTTCCGCACGTCCACGTCGTGGGTCTGGAGGACGGCTTGCTTCCGCACTCCCGCGCCAAGGTCGAAGGCACGATGGACGAGGAGCGCCGGCTCTTCTACGTGGCCATCACGCGGGCGATGCAGACGCTCGCCTTGAGCCACTGTCGGGGCCGGAAACGCTACGGCCAAATCGTCCCGTGCCATCCCTCGCCCTTCCTCAAGGAACTGCCATCGGAACTTGTCGAGAACGCCGCGGAGCGATCGAAGGAACCGGTGACCGTGCCCTCGGGCCGCAACCTGTTCGCCGCGATGCGCGAGACGTTGGGCTGAAGGCGCCGGATTTCCTGCTGGTTCACGGCCGGAGCGCGCACAGCCTTGTCCGAGCGACTGGAGCCGGCCGGATGGCGACACGCTGGTCAAAGCTCTCCGCGCTCCTGTTTCAGCTGGCACCCGTAATCGCGACTGGTGTTGCCTGGAAATTGACCGGATCCTGCCGGTAACACTCCTTGAGTTCCTCGTACAGCTCGGGGTGCTGCTTTTTCATCTGCTGCGGCTTCTCGAAGAAACATTCCGTCGCCACGGCAAAAAACTCGGCGGCGTTCGTCGCGCCGTATTGGTCGAGGACGCTCTTGCGGCCTTTCTCGCGTTGCCGGCGCAACGCCTCGAACTCCGCGCCGAGCACGCGCGCCCAGGTCGTGTAGCGGAAGTAGCAGGCTTTGGCCCCTTCGCACTGCAACGGCGGCAGACCGTCGGCCGCGCCGTACTCCTGATCGAGCTGATGGGCGAATTCGTGGAACACCACGTTCAGCCCGTCGTGAATGTTCGCCGC
>CAZZAQ010000538.1:0-2878 GCA_964652165.1 uncultured Bifidobacterium sp. | reverse complement strand
CCGGCCACGGCGGAGGACCACGCGAGCACCACGACGCCGCGGTTCCACGATTCGCCCAACCTCGCGCGGCTGCCGGGGTCGGAGTCCTCGTCCTTTTCCTTCCAGCGGGTCTTGGCGACGTACGTGTCCGGATAGACGAGGATCGTGCGCAGCTTTGGATAACAGTCAGTCTCGCGATGAAGCAGCAGCAGGCACGCCTGGGCCGCAATGAGCACTCGCGCCTCATCGGTCATCTCGAAACCGCCGCAGCCCTCGAAGTTTTTCTCGGCGAGAAAGACCTGGCTATGTCCCTCGAGCTCGCGTTGGTCCGCTTCAGTGAGGCGGTTGTAGAGCGGGAACTTGCGGACGAGCGCCTCGCGCCACTCGGCCGGAAACGGCCGGGCGCGAATGGCCTCGCGCCGCTGCCGCCTGCGCCGTTTGAAGAAGCCGAACATCAGCGTTGATGGGAGCGCGTCCGAATTGATTCCGCGAGAAGAATCGAGCGGTTGCCAGAATAGTTCTCCGAAACACGATGCCCGTTGGAGCCGCTGAGGGCGAGAGTGTCCGGGGTCCGGCCCGCAGACGCTCTTGCCCGCAGCGCAGAGGACCCTGGCCGGATCTGCAAGACACTTCTGGCAACCGCTCTTGGATTCTCCGGCGCCCCGCCTCGGTGTCACTCCGTCTCGTTGAAGATCCCAGTGATCTCGGAAGACGACAAGGCGCGGTTGCAGATGCGCACGCCGTCGATCAACCCATTGTAGTTGTGCGGGGCGTTCCCCGCGTTCCGGCCGATGTTCAGGTCCAGGTTCGTGGACGCCCTGCCGCCGGGTGCCACCGTCGCGGCTAGCAGGGCGCCGTCCCCGTACAGCAGCGGCAGCGTGCCGTCACGCTCCTGTGTCAACAGGTGAGTTCCTCAGCCACGTGAGTTCCTCAACCATTGCCATTCTTGCCTTCGTTGTATAGTTTCCGGCGCTCCGAACGATTCGGAACCACGACGATGTCCAGGAAACACGCTGACAAGAAAAGTCCGGAAACCGCGCCTGCGCCCGGCCAACCCCCGGAGGCGGGAACAAAGGCCCAGGCCGAGGCCCCTGCAATGAGTGATGTGCCGCCCCCGGCGCCGCCCGTCGAGCCCATCGACCCGCTCAAAGCCGCAACCGCCAAAGCCGCGGAGAACTGGGACAGGTTCCTCCGCGCGACGGCGGACTTCGAGAACTACAAGAAGCGCGCCGCCCGCGAACGGCAGGAGGCCGTCGCTTACGCCAACGCCGCACTGATCCAAAAGTTCCTGCCCGTGCTCGACAATTTCGAGATGGCCCTGGCCGCCGCCGGGAATGCGCCGGACGCCGCCGCGCAATCGTTGCAAGCCGGCGTGGCGATGATCGCCTCGCAGCTTCGCGGCGCCCTCACCGAGGCGGGCCTCGAGGAAATCGACGCCGCCGGCAAGCCGTTCGATCCGAACTGCCACGAGGCCGTCGCCCAGCAGGATTCCGCGGATGCGCCCGAGGGCCACGTCGTCCAGCAATTACGCAAGGGCTACAAATTGCGCGACCGCCTGCTCCGCCCCGCCAGCGTAATCGTCGCCCGGAAACCGTCGCCAGTCCCCGAGTCGCCCGCCATGCCACCCAGCGAGTAAATCGCAAATCGTAATCGTAAACCTCCAAGCGATGGCCAAGCGCGACTATTACGAAGTCCTCGGCGTCTCCCGCAACGCGTCCGAGGAGGACATTAAGAAGGCCTACCGCAAACTGGCGATCAAGTATCATCCGGATAAGAATCCCGGCGACAAGCCTGCCGAGGAGAAGTTCAAGGAAGTGGGCGAGGCCTACGAGGCCCTGAACGACCCGCAACAGCGGGCGGCCTACGATGAATACGGCCACGACGCTTTCGACCAGCGCCGCCGGGCGGCGAGTGGCTGGGGGGGCGGCTTCCACGATGCGCGCGATGTCTTCCGCGAAACCTTCGGCGGCGGCACAGTCGAGGATATTCTCGAGCAATTCTTCGGTGTCGGCGGGCGGCGCGATCCCACCGGCCCGCAACGTGGCGCAGATTTGCGCTACGATTTGCAGATCGAGTTCGAGGAAGCGGCTCGCGGCTGCGAGAAGGAGTTCACTGTCCGCAAGCTCGATTTGTGCGAGCACTGTCACGGCTCCGGCGCCGAAGCCGGCGCCACCCGCAAAACCTGCCCGGCCTGCGGGGGGCGCGGCCAGGTCGTCACGGCCCGCGGAATCTTCAGCATCGCGCAGATCTGTCCCCGCTGCGAGGGCGCCGGCCGCGTGATCGACAAGCCCTGCCGCAAATGCCACGGCGGCGGACGCACCGAAAAATCCACGACGATCAAGCTGAAGATCCCCCCCGGCGTCGACACCGGCGCGCGCCTGCGCTCGACGGGCAACGGCGAAGCCGGCTTGCGAGGCGGCCCGGCGGGCGACCTGTTTGTCATCCTGCACGTCAAGCCTCACGAGATTTTCCATCGGGAGGGCGACGACCTGCTCTACGAGTTGCCCGTGAGCTTCGTCCAGGCCGCGCTCGGGACGGACCTCGAAGTGCCCTCGCTCGACGGGCATGTCACGTTGCGCATCCCGCCCGGCACGCAAACGGGCACGCTGTTCCGCGTGAAAGGCAAAGGGGTGAAAAACGTTCAAGGTTACGGCTGGGGCGATCTTCACGTGCGCGTGACGGTCGAAGTCCCCGCCCATCTGAACAGCGCCCAGAAAGCGAAGCTCCAGGAGTTCGCCGCGCTTTGCGACGAGAAAGTGAACCCGGGGGTGAAGAGCTTTTTTGAGAAGGCGAAGGAATTCTTTAAGTGAAACGTGAAACGTGAAACGTGAAACGTGAAACGTAAAACGTAAAACGTAAAACGTGAAACGTAAAACGTAAAACGTGAAACGTGAAACGT
>CAZZAQ010000537.1:274-4084 GCA_964652165.1 uncultured Bifidobacterium sp. | reverse complement strand
CGATCACCCGGCTGAAGCCGGGTGCTAATGAGAGGAAGCGCGCTGCAGGAAACTGAGTTGCGCTCTCGGGCCATGCTGTGCTTCCGTGCGCACGTCCTTGCGCGCGTCCTTGCGCCCGATTTGACAGCAGGCACCGGGTGTGGTCTGCTTGCCCCCAGCAGCCTAAGTCCGGCCTGCTTCCTCAGGCCGGGCGCGGGGGAACCAACTTCCCCGGGTTCGCGGGAGCGGACGCGGGGACGGGGCGCAAGGCGCCGGGCAACCGGGGCCCAGGCCACTTTCAAGGCCAAGCCCGACAGCTAACCTCGCAGGCATTTGGAAGGGCGAGCTTCCAGGGCCGCAAGCCGCGGATTCCACGGTCTCCCCAGACATTAACAAAAACGCCGCGCACCGGTATTTTGGCCTGTGTGCGTTTCGAGTAGCTGCGACCGTGAGGTCGCGGGCGGAAAGCTTTGCTGACGGTAAAACCATTCAGCGCGACCCCCCAAGCTCTCAGTGCCGCGACCTCACGGTCGCAGCTACGGAATTCTCACGTGCCAAAACCGGATTGGCGGCGTTGCCAGCAACTGGCACTATGAATCCAATGAATCTGGGTGAGCGGCTCAAGACACTCTTCATCGGCAAGTCCCGCGATCTGTCCGACCAGAAACTCTTCCACAGAATGGGCCTGATCGCGGTGTTCGCCTGGGTGGCCGTGGGTGCCGACGGCATTTCCTCCTCGTGCTACGGCCCGGAGGCGGCGTTCGTGGCGCTGCGAGGGCACGAGTATTTGAGCGTGTTCATCGCGCTGGCTTCGGTGCTGACGATCGTCGTCATTTGCGCCAGCTACTCGCAGATCATCGAGGCCTTCCCCGCCGGCGGCGGCGGTTACGTGGTTGCGAGCAAACTGCTCTCGCCCTCAGCCGGGGTCGTGGCGGGCTGCGCGCTGATCATCGACTACGTGCTGACCATCGCCGTGTCCATCGCCAGCGGGGCGGACGCCTTCTTCAGCTTCCTGCCGCCCCATTGGCAGCCCTACAAGTTCGGCGTAGCCATCGGGGGCGTCAGCGTCCTCATTCTGCTCAACTTGCGCGGAGTGAAGGAATCCGTGCTGGTCTGCCTGCCCGTCTTCTCCTTGTTCATCCTCACGCATGCCTTCGCGATTGTTTACGCCCTGGTCATCCACCCGGGCGGCATCAGCGGCGTGGTCACCGCCACGGCGCAGGACGTGAAAACCTCGTATTCAGAATTCGGTCTGGGGGCCATGTTGCTCTTGTTGTTGCGCGCCTACAGTCACGGCGCGGGCACTTACACGGGCATCGAGGCCGTGAGCAACTCCATGCCCATGATGCGCGAACCGCGGGTCGAGACGGGCAAGCGCACGATGCGTTACATGGCGGCCTCGCTCGCCATCACGGTCGCGGGCCTGCTCGTGGCCTACCTGCTCTGGCAGGTCAAACCCGTCGAAGGCAAGACGCTTAACGCGGTGCTCTTCGAGAACATGACCGCGGATTGGCCGCAGCAAACCGCATTCCTGTTCGTGCTGGTCACGCTCATCTCCGAGGCCGGGCTGTTGGTCATCGCGGCGCAGGCTGGGTTTGTGGGCGGTCCGCAGGTGCTGGCGAACATGGCGCTGGATCGGTGGTTCCCCACGCGCTTCGCCACGCTCTCCGATCGGTTCGTGACGCAGAACGGCGTGCTGCTGATGGGCGCCGCGGCGGTGGCGGTGATTTTTTTCACCAACGGCTCCGTCGGCCTGCTGGTCGTGCTTTATTCCATCAACGTGTTTATCACTTTCACGCTCTCCCAGTTGGGCATGGTGCGCCACTGGTGGCAGCAACGCGCCACCTTGGAGGCGTGGAAGAAGAAGATTTCGATCAACGGGATCGGCTTCGTCATCTGCTTCTTCATCCTGGTTTCGCTCAGCGTCATCAAGTTCAAGGAAGGCGGCTGGGTCACGCTGGTCGTCACAGGATTGCTTGTGTTGTTCGCCTTCGCCATCAACCGCCACTATCGCGGCACCGCCAAGGTCCTGCGGCGACTGGACGATCTCATCGAAGTGGCCGAACTCTCCGGTTCCTCGGTCGAGCGCGACCTCGCGGCGGCCGCCCAGGGACCAAAGCTCGATCCCAAGGCCAAGACCGCCGTCCTGCTCGTCAACGGTTTCAACGGACTGGGTTTGCACACGCTGTTGGGCATCATGCGCATGTTCCCCGGCGTCTTCAGGAATTTCATTTTCGTCCAGGTCGGCGTGGTGGACGCCGGCAACTTCAAGGGCGCCGCCGAGATCGAAAACTGCCGGCGCCACGCCGAAGCGGAGCTGCAACGTTACGTCAATTACATGCGCCAGCACGGCTTTTACGCCGAGGGCATCGCCTCGATGGGCACCGACCTCGTCGCCGAGGTATCCGAGCTGTCGCCGGAGGTGTTCAAGCGCTTTCCGCAGGCCGTGTTTTTTGGCGGCCAGCTTGTCTTTCCCGACGAGACTTTCGTCACCCGCTGGCTGCACAACTACGCGGTGTTTGCGCTACAGCGGAAGTTCTACCAACAGGGCTTCCCGTTTCTCATTCTGCCTATTCGCGTATGATGGTGCGCCTGGTTCGGATAGTTCAAAGCCGCCGTAGCCACGGACGTGATGAGTTCGCCGGGCCTGTAGCGCAGACAGCCCTGTCTGCTGTTTCGCCGACTGCCAGTCGGCGGACGCCCTTCCTGCCCAACCACAGCCCCTTCGGTTCGGTTAGTCGCGGGTTGGCAACCCGCGATACAGCAGGCTGGGCAGCCTGCGCTACGAAGCCAACCGTACGCTGGATAATTCGGTTAGCCTTCCTGGTCGCTTTTCCTTTCACCCCCACTCTTGGCCTCTGCGCGGAGGCGGTGTTCATCGCCGCCGCGTCGGACCTCGTGTTCTGTCTGGAGGAACTGAACCGCGAGTTCACCAACTCGCATCCCGGCGCGACGTTGAAGACGAGCAGCGGCTCGTCGGGAAATTTCTTTGCGCAGATCAGGAACGGAGCGCCTTTCGACGTGTTCCTGTCCGCCGACATGAGTTACCCGAAGGAACTCATCAAGGCCGGCGCGGCGGAGGGATCGAGCCTCTTTCGATACGCCGTCGGCCGCCTCGCGCTGTGGACGGTGAAGACGAACCTGGCGCTCACCAACGGCCTGCTCGCGCTGCGCGACCCGGCGGTCAAGCGGGTCGCCATCGCCAATCCCGAACACGCGCCTTATGGCCGGGCCGCGCGCGACGCCTTGCGGCACGCCGGGCTGTGGGACGCCTTGCAACCGCGGCTCGTGCTCGGCGAAAACATTTCCCAGACCGCTCAGTTCGTGCAGACGGGCAATGCCGACGCGGGGATCGTAGCGCTATCGCTCGTGCTCTCGCCCAAGCTGACGAATGTTGGCCGCTGGGTCGAAGTGCCGCCCAACACTTATCCCCCGCTCGAACAAGGCGCGGTGTTGACGCGGCGCGGCAAGGACAACACGGCGGCACGGGCCTACCTGAAATTCTTGCAATCGGGCCAGGCCCGGGAAATCTTCGACCGCTACGGCTTCCGGCTGCCTTCGGGCAAGGAGCCAGTGCGTTGAGATGGCGCTCACCTCCGAACTCTGGCAGGCGCTCTGGCTGACGGTGCGGCTGGCGTTCGTCTCCACGTTCATCCTGCTGGTCGCCGGCATTCCTCTGGCGCTGTGGCTGAACGGGCGGCGCTCGCGACTGGCTGCGGTCCTTGAGGCGCTGGTCACCATGCCCATCGTGCTGCCGCCGACGGTCATTGGATTTTACCTGCTCGTGCTGTTCGCACCGCAGCGGCCGATTGGGGGATTCTGGCTGCGGCT
>CAZZAQ010000537.1:0-264 GCA_964652165.1 uncultured Bifidobacterium sp. | reverse complement strand
GGTGTTCAGCTTTGCGGGACTGGTCGTCGGCTCGGTGATCTACAGCCTGCCGTTCGCCGTGCAACCGTTCCAGGCCGCGTTCAAGGCAGTTCCCAAAGCCTGCGTGGACGCCGCGACTAATCTCGGCGCGACCCGCTGGCGCGTCTTCTGGACGATCCTTTTGCCGCTGGCCCGGCGCGGCGTGGGCGTGGGCGCGACGTTGAGTTTCGCCCATACACTGGGGGAGTTCGGTGTCGTGCTGATGCTCGGCGGCAGCATTCCCGG
>CAZZAQ010000536.1:2145-4097 GCA_964652165.1 uncultured Bifidobacterium sp. | reverse complement strand
ACAAGACCGTCCCCAAAGCTGACAGCGGCATCTACCTGCGCGGCGTGCCCCAGGTGCAGATTTGGGATTACACGGAGGATGACGGCGGCAAGATGGGCCGCACCAAAGGCTCCGGCGGCTTGTGGAACAACAGCCCCGGCGCGCCCGGCAAGGACCCGCTTGTGCTCGCGGACAAGCCGCTGGGGGAGTGGAACAAATTCCGCATCCTGATGGTCGGCTCGCGCGTGAGCGTCTGGCTGAACGAGAAGCTCGTGGTCGATCACGCGATCCTGGAGAACTACTACGACCGCAAGCAGCCGGTGCCGGCGAAGGGGCCCATTGAACTCCAGACCCACGGCGGGGAAATCCGTTGGCGAAACATTTTCATCCGCGAGATCGGGTCGGAGGAGGCAAACCGAATTCTGGCTTCCAAGGGAAGCACGGGATTCGAGGCAGTTTACAACGGGACGGACTTCACAGGGTGGGAAGGACCGGTGCAGAACTATGAGGTGAAAGACGGCGCTATACTCTGCAAGCCAGGCAAAGGCGGGTGCATCTACACGAAGGAGCAATACGGGGATTTCGTCGCGCGGCTGGAATTCAAGGTGCCGCGCAACGGCAACAACGGGCTGGCCATTCGCTACCCGGGCGATCCGGAAGGCCGGGTCGATACGGCGTATTACGGCATGTGCGAACTGCAGGTGCTCGACGATGCCTATAAGGGCATCGATCCGCGCCAGGCGCATGGGTCGGCCTACGGGATGGTCGCGGCGCACCGTGGTTACCAGCACCCCGTCGGTGAGTGGAACTTTCAGGAAGTCACCGTCAAAGGCTCCACCATCAAGGTTGAGCTCAATGGTTCGGTCATTCTCGACACCGACTTGTCGAAGGTGACGGAATACAAGGCGAACCACGAGCATCCAGGCAAGGACCGCGCGAGCGGCCACTTCGGCTTTGCCGGCCACGGCGACGCCGTGGCGTTCCGCAACGTGCGGATGAAAAAGCTCTGACGGAGCGCGGACAGCCCTGTCCGCGCGTTTCTGCAACAACGACCGGTACGCTCATGAACCACTCACTCACCCGCCGCGAGTTCCTCACCCGCACGGCCACCACTGCCGCCGGCCTCTGGCTCGCCGCGCCCCAAATCCTCCGCGCCCAGAGCGGCTTGGCCGCCAACGACCGGCTCAACATCGGCGTCATCGGCGTCGGCGGGCAGGGCGAATTCAGCATCGGCCAGCTCAAAGGGATTTCCAACATCGTCGGCCTGTGCGACGTGGATGCCAAACGCCTGGCCACAGCCAAACAACAGTTCCCCGACGCAAAGACGTACTCGGACTTTCGCCGGCTCATCGACCAGAAGGACCTCGACGCCATCGTCGTCGCCACGCCGGATCATACGCACGCCGTCGCCGCCGTGGCCGTTCTCAAGAGCGGACGCCATCTCTATTGCGAGAAGCCGCTGGCGCGGACGATTTCCGAGACTCGCATCATCACCGAAACTGCGCGGGCGAGCAAGCGCGTCACTCAAATCGGCACGCAGATCCACGCCGGCACGAACTACCGCCGCGTCGTGGAGTTGATTCGCAGCGGCGCGATTGGGGAAGTGGGCGAGGTCCACGTGTGGGTTGGGTCGAGCTACGGCGGAAAAGAGCGTCCGAAGGAGACGCCGCCCGTGCCCGCGGAATTGAATTGGGACCTCTGGCTCGGCCCTGTCGCCGAGCGGCCCTACCATCCTGAGTACGTGCCGTTCAACTGGCGGCACTGGTGGGCGTTCGGGGGCGGGTCGCTGGCGGACTTCGGGTGCCACTTCATGGACCTGCCATTCTGGGCGCTCGACCTGCACCATCCGGTGACGGCCGAGACCGAAGGCCCCGCCGTGCACCCCGAATCCACGCCGCCCTGGCTCATCGTGCGCTACGAGTTCCCGGAACGCGTCCACCACGGCGCGAAGTGGTCCGCGCTCAAGCTCACGT
>CAZZAQ010000536.1:0-2135 GCA_964652165.1 uncultured Bifidobacterium sp. | reverse complement strand
GGTATCACGGCGGCAAGTATCCCGAGGCACTCGTCAGCCCGGAGCAGTTCAACAAGTGGAAGAGCGGCGTGCTGTTCGTCGGGAAGAAAGGGATGTTGCTGGCCGACTACGGCCGGCACGCGCTGTTGCCGGAAAAGGACTTTGAGGGCTTCATGAAGCCGGCCCCGTTCATCAAGGACTCAATCGGCCACCACAAGGAATGGGTCGAAGCCATCCGGCTTGGCGGAACGACGACCTGCCGCTTCGACTACTCCGGCCCGCTGACCGAAACCGCGCTGTTGGGCAACGTCGCTTACCGTGTCGGGAAGAAACTGGAGTGGAATTTCGAGAAGCGGAGCGCGTCGAACTGCGCCGAAGCGGACCAGTTCATCCAGCATCGCTACCGCAGCGGCTGGAGCCTTTGAGTCCGCTCCGCGCGGCAGGACTCCGCAACTTCACTGCGCAACCTCCACGGGACCCACGTCACGCGGCAAGGCGCATCCTGACACTGCCCCAACACACGGCCGGCGCGCTCCCTCTCCACCCTCCGAGGGAGGAGAGGGCCGGGGAGAGGAGGGCCGTTACGTTCCAAAATCGCCCCTCTCCTCGGCCCTCTCCCCGCTCCTGCGTCGCAGGGAGAGGGAGAACTTGGGGGCGGTGTCAAGATGCGCCCCACGCGTCAATTTCCCTCCGTTTGAGATTTGAATTCACGCGTTTCGTGTGCCAAGCTGCTAATCGTTCGATTAGCAATTCCATTAACCCTCAACCAAAGGTACACGTATGAAACTTCATGCCATCGCCCTGTCTCTCGCAGTCACATGGGCACTCTCGCCGGCGCAGGCCGGAAACCTCAACGGCCGGGAAGGAAGCATGCCGGCCATCTACGACGGGGAACTGTTCACGGTTAACTTCAAGGAGATGCCCGAGAAAGCCACGGAATCCCTGCTGGCCCACAACGGCTCGGTGAACATCATCTACACTTCCGAAGATACGCTGCCAGACGGCAGCCACTTCGTGGCAGTCCTCGACGCCATCCAGGGAGACGGCTTCAATCCGCTCTGGCTGGAGATCGAGATCAAGTTCAATCCCGGCTTCACGCCGCGCCAGTTGATGAGCGACGACGAGGTCGAGGAGGCAATTCAATCCGGCGAAATCGACCTGGACTCGGAGTTCGAGGTCTATCGCTGCTCGGTCATCGGACCCAAATCCTGAGCCACGGCCGACTCCCAAGACCAGCGGTGAGGGCGCTTGCCGGGCGAGCAGATGGAATCACCGAGAGTGCCAGCGCGCGACAAATGCGCGCGCCGGACAAGCTCATCCTGCACCGGTACCGGAAAGGATGGGCGATTTGATCCCGTAGCTGCGACCGTGAGGTCGCGGGCCATCGCGCCGACCTTTGCGAGCTGGGTCCAGAGTGGCTGCCCTGGCCTGGGTACCTACCCGCCGTAGCCGCCGACGTGAGGAGGCGAAGTCGTTCCCCCCGTTGGTCCACCCGCCTCCTCACGTCGGCGGCTACGGCTAGTATGAGATATCCAGGCCCGGTAAAGGCGCCAGCCGGGAGCGCCGGTCCCGGTTTGCCTCGACACGCCTAGTGTTTGCCGGTCTGCTCGGCGGGGTTGTCCGTGAAGCGATGTCCATTCCCCGTCCATTGAGCGGCGTGCAAGCCCGTACGGTGTGGTTGCGCGCCGTTTTGTTGAGCGCCTGCTTGCTCGGCATGGCCTTCTCGGCGCCGCTCTGGTGGAATCACCGGTTGTTTCCGCTCCTTCCGATTGCCTCGTGGTTTCCCAATCTGTCGGCGCCATGGGACAAGTGGTTCTTCGGAGCAATCCTCGCATCGCTGGTTGCCGCGTGGTGGTGGTATCGGCCGGCGGTGGCGTTTTTTCTGGCCGCCACGCTCTTCCTCTACTTCGGGGACCAGAACCGGGGCCAGCCCTGGTTCTATCTGTATTGGGTAATGCTGTTATTGAGCGTGATGCCGGAGCCTGCGGGCGTCAACGGATGCCGGCTCATTCTGACAGCGGTGTACCTGTGGGGCGGAGTCCTGAAACTCAATGGGAGATTTATCGACGAAGTGCCGGCCTGGTTCGTCAGCCCGGCGGCCGGTTGGGGGCTTTCAACGAGTATTGTGCATCTGCTCCAGTGGGCGGTGGCGTCGG
>CAZZAQ010000535.1:0-4099 GCA_964652165.1 uncultured Bifidobacterium sp. | reverse complement strand
ATACTGGGATATGCATACGACTTCACGCCACTCGGATCGTCAATCCGACCAACCTGTCTCGCGCCGAAAGAAGTCGGGGAGATTTGCCACCACTGACTTGATGCTCGCTCAATAGCGCCAGTGCGCGGAAGATAAATCATGTGCGCGCACCAAAGGCTGCCGTTGCGATAAATGATGGGCGCAGTGAAGGCGCTGTCTCCAAGGTCGATTTCAACATTTGTTCCTAACTGATAGCCTTGTTCCGGCGGAATTTTTGTGGAGACGTGTTGCCAGCCGCCAAGAACATTGGTCACTGTTGTGAAGGCATTTGTTGCAACCAGTTTTGGAGAGTTGACGACACCGGTAATCATGTAGGACGCCAACATGCCATTCGTCGGCGACCAGACAGACAAAAGATGCAAACGATTCAAGTTCGTATCGTAGGTTAATGCTGGTGCGAGCGTTGAACCTTTGCTGCTGTCCGTAATGACCGTATGGTTTGTCCCGTTGGCGTAGAGGTTCGTTTTGTTAAAAACCCACAATCTCGCAGCCGAAAAAGTTCCCGCGTTATTCGTAAAAAGATTTGCTGTGATGACGACCCAATCTTTGTTAAATCCAAGCATCGGGAAGTCGGCCCACCGTGTGCCATTAGAATCTGCAAGGAACTGATGCCGATACCACGTTCCCAGCGGGTCCGAAATGGCAGAAGCGGCAATCATCACTGAAGCCGTGGATTTATCACGGTTCGCGATTGCAGCCGCAATCCACCGATTGAAATACGGGTCGTAAACAACACGCGGGTCAAGAGGACTGCTTTTCTCATCCACCGGCAGCCCCCACCAGTTGGACAGAGTAGTGGTCAGGAGATTCGTTCCAAGCCGATCTTTGATTACCACCAAACTGCTCATGTTTAACATCATGACGACGTTGCTTGGCCCCACTGCTCCTTGAGTATCGGGCGGCGTATGGTCAGGGTTGTCATCGCCGATTCCGAAGAAGCTTCGAGATGTGGAGGGCGACGCAGGAGACGAGGCAGGGACGAATCCTGGAATCCCAGGCGGGAGCGGCTGCGCCTGTACCACGTCTTCAGGGGCGGGCAAAACATCCGGTAGTGGCGGGTGCAAGCGTGGAATGTCATCCGCCGGCAAAACGGCAAACGGCCGGAGCAGCAGGAAGACCGCAGCGAGAAAAGGGCATGAGAATTTCATGGCGTTTCCACGAGTGTTGGCAGAGGCCGCGGGGAACGCAAGCCTCAAATCACCACTATAGTGACTGGACGGCAAATCTCCGGTTAACCGAGCCTGCGATGGTTGAAAAAACCAACCTCGCTGCAGGTGCTCGGGGAGAGAATTCGAGCAGCGCGCAAGGCCAAGGGCATGTCCCAGGAAGCCCTCGCGCTGGAATCGAATACTGCTACCAGCTACGTTGGCGGGGTGGAACGAGGGCAACGCAACCCTTCGTTCAAAAAGCTCTGCGCGATTTCCAGGACGATTGACAGTGACCTCGGCGAGTTGTGCCGCTCCTTGCCCTTGCCGCACGAGACCTTTTGAAGCTTTCGGTGCCTTCCTGAGCGTCTACTCTCTGAGCCTGGCCAACAAGTCCTTGCTCTCGACCGTATCGCCGACCTGCACGGTGAGCGCTTCGACGACCCCATCGGCGGGCGCGTAAACCGTCGTCTGCATCTTCATCGCTTCCATCATCAGCAACCGCTCGCCCTTGGCGACCTTCTGGCCGACGCTGACGGCGATGGCGACGATGAGTCCGGGGATCGGCGCGCCGACTTGCAAAACGTCACTCAACTCGGCTTTGGCGCGGGCTTTGGCTTTCGGGGCCACGCTCTTGTCGGGGATTGACGCCTCGCGCGTCATGCCGTTCAACTCGTAGGTCACGTTGCGGCGGGCGTCCTTGTCGGGCGCGCTCACGTTGACCAGCTTGACGAAGAGCGTCTTGCCCTCCTCGATGTTGACCGTCACTTCGTCGCCGAGGCTCAGCCCGTAAAAAAACGCTGGCGTCGGGATGACGCTCACGTCGCCGAACTCCCGCTGGTGCCGGGCGAAGTCGGCGAAGACCTGGGGATACATCAGGTGCGAATAGAGGTCGTCCACGGTGGCGTCACGGCGGAGTTTGTCGGTGAGGTCGCGTTGGAGGCGGGCGAGGTCGGCGTGTTGCGTGTGGCGTGTTCCGTGAGAGCGTTTCGAGCGCCTGTAGGCGGCGCGGGCTTCCTTGAAGGCTTTTTCGCCCAGCACCACGCGTTGCACGTTTTCGGGAAAACCGCCGGGGGGCCAACCGAGGCCGCCGCTCATCATGTCGATTACGCTCTCGGGAAAGCCGATAGCGCCAGGCTCGAGGTTCACCACGTCGGCGGGTTTGATGCCACGGCTGAAGAGGAACAGCGTCAGGTCGCCGACAACTTTGCTGGAGGGCGTGACCTTCACGATGTCGCCAAGCAGCGCGTTCACCTCGGCGTAGGATCGGGCCATCTCGGGCCAGCGGTGAGACACGCCCATGCTCTCGGCCTGTTCCTTCAAATTCGTGTATTGGCCGCCGGGCATTTCGTGCAGGTATACTTCCGCGCTGCCGGTGCGCGGCGCGGTGTCGAACGGCGCGTAGTAATCGCGCACTTTTTCCCAGTAGTCGGAAAACTCATTCAACGCGTCCAGGTCCAAGCCGGTGTCGCGGGGCGTGTGCTGGAGCCCGGCCACAATCGAGTTGAGGTTCGGCTGGCTGGTGCTGCCGCTCATGCTGGCGATGGCCAGATCGACGACGTCCACGCCGGCTTCGGCGGCATTGAGCACGGCGGCGGCTTGCGCGCCGGCGCTGTCGTGGGTGTGAAAGTGGATCGGGAGGCCGACTTCACCCTTGAGCGTCCTGACCAGCTTTTGCGCGGCGTAGGGGCGGCAGAGGCCGGCCATGTCTTTGATGGCCAGAACGTGCGCGCCCATCCGCTCCAGCTCGCGCGCGAGCTTGACGTAGTACTTCAGCGAATACTTGTCGCGTTTAGGATCGAGGATGTCGCCCGTGTAACACAGCGCGGCTTCGCACAGCGCGTGCGTGTCGTGGACGGCCTCCATCGCGACGCGCAGGTTGGGCAGGTAATTGAGCGAATCGAAAATGCGGAACAAGTCCATGCCGCTCGCCGCCGCGTGCTTCACGAAACCGGCGACGACATTGTCAGGATAATTCGAATAGCCAACGGCGTTGCCGCCGCGGAAAAGCATCTGGAAACAGATATTCGGAATCTTCGCGCGGAGCTGGCGCAGGCGTTCCCAGGGGTCCTCGTTCAGGAAGCGCATCGCCGTGTCGAACGTGGCGCCACCCCACATCTCCAGCGAGAACAGCCCGGCGGCGCGGCGGGCGATGGCCGGGGCGATCGCCAGCATGTCGCAAGTGCGCACGCGCGTGGCCAGGAGGGACTGGTGCGCGTCCCGGAAGGTGGTGTCCGTGATGAGCAGGCGCTTTTGTTTGCGCGTCCACTCGGCGAACTTTTTCGGGCCGAGCTTGAGCAGCAAGTCGCGCGTGCCGGCGGGGGGCGTGGCCCGGTGATCGCAGGCGGGCGGCTCGGCGACGAGCAGGGGCCTGGCGCACTTGAAACCTTTGGCGTGCGGGTTGCCGTTGACGATGACGTTGCCCAGGAAGCCGAGGAGCTTCGAGGCCCGATCGCGCTTGGGCTTGAATGAGAACAACTCCGGCGTGGTGTCGATGAGGGTCGTCGTCGCCTGGCCGGAGCGGAAGGTTTCATTGGCGATGACGTTTTCGAGAAAGGGGATGTTCGTCTTCACGCCGCGGATGCGGAACTCGGCCAGCGCGCGGTGCATGCGGTCCATCGACATCTCGTAGGTCTGGCCGCTGGCGGTGACTTTCACGAGCATCGAGTCGTAGAAAGGCGTGATGACCGAGCCGGCGAAGCCCTGCGCGCCGTCCAGCCGGATGCCAAACCCGCCCGGCGAGCGATAGGCGAGAATCTTGCCGTAGTCCGGCATGAACTTGTTTTCCGGGTCCTCGGTGGTGACGCGGCACTGGATGGCGTAGCCCCCGCGGGGGACCTGGTTTTGCGCGGGCATGCCGACCGCGGCGCCGTGCAGGGCGTCCACGAGGGCATGACAGAGGGGATCGCCGTCGG
>CAZZAQ010000534.1:0-4104 GCA_964652165.1 uncultured Bifidobacterium sp. | reverse complement strand
GATGGACAAGCGCACGGTGTTCTACGAGGGGCTGGTGTTGCCGACGGGTTTCGTGTTCCACCGCGACGGCCTCATTGTGGCGCAAGCGCCGAAGATTCTTTTCCTGCGCGACTTGAACGGCGACGGGAAGGCGGACGCCCGCGAGGTGTTGTTCGACGGGTTCGGCACTTACGACACGCACGCCGTGCTCAACAACCTGCGCTGGGGGCTCGACGGCTGGGTTTACGGCTGCCAGGGCTACAGCGGCACGGAATCCACCAATGTCACCAACGCGCGCGGCCAAAGCTTCGGCAAGATCGGCAATGGCATCTTCCGCTTCCGCCCGGACGGCTCCGCAATGGAACAAGTCGCGTCGTATAACGGCAATTCGTGGGGCATCGACTTCAATTGGGAAGGAGAACTCTTCTTCTCGAAAGCCAACGGGCCGCACCTCAGCCACGTGGTGATGCCGGAACGGTTCCTCGCCCGCGGCAAACTCGGCAACGCCACGAGCGACAAGGCCATCGAGGACCATCAGAAGGTCAATCCCATCTTCGGCGACACGCGTCACGAGTACGTGCAGGTCGCGCCGGTCGGCGTGTTCACGGCCGCGAGCGGCTGCACGATCTACGAAGGGGGCGCCTGGCCGGAGAAGTACCGCGGGTGCGCATTCATCTGCGAACCGACGGTCCACATCGTTCACGAGGACGTGATCTTCCGCGCCGAAAGCCCGACTTTCGACGCCACGCGGCGGGACGACGCCGAGTTCATCGCGGGCAGCGACCTGTGGTTCCGCCCCATCCACACGCGCATCGGGCCGGACGGCGCGATGTATCTGCTGGATTTCTACAACCAGGCCGTGTCGCACAACGATATCCGCGGCGTGCCGCACGGCCCGGGCAACGCCGCGGTGCGGCCCGACCGCGACCACGCCCACGGGCGCATCTACCGTATCCAGCACAAGGCCGCGCGCACTTACAGCGTGCCGGCGCTCGCGCGCGCCCGATCCGGCGACCTCGTCCACGCCCTCGAACATCCCAACGCCTGGGTGCGCCTCACCGCCCAGAGGCTGCTCGCTGAGCGGCAGGATCGCAGCGTCATTCCCGCGCTGGACGAAGTGGTGCGATCGAACCGTCTTGCGCACGTGCGCATCCACGCGCTCTGGACGCTGCTGGCGCTCGACGCGGTGGCCGAGACGAACCTCCTCGTCGCGCTCAACGACTCGCACCCCTCGGTCGTCAACAACGCGCTGCGCATCGTGCCCGAGTTGCGCACGGCGCCCTCCAGCAACGTCGTCCGCGTCATCGTCAAGCTGCTCAAGGACACCGCCGAACGCACGCGCCTGGACGCCTTATGCGCGCTCGGCTCCTGTTCTCCACGCCCATCGACGATTGAAGCCGTGCAGAAACTTTTCCCCGACCTCAAGGACGCCTGGAGCAAATCCGCCGTGCTCGGCGTCGCGCGTCTCGCGCCGACGAATTTCATCCGTCTCGCCTTCGCTTCCGACAAGACCGACAGTTTCCGCGATCTGGTGCCGCAGCTCGTTGAAGATTTCCTGGTGAACAAACAGGAGGGCGCCGCCGGCTGGACGCTCGCGCACCTCTGCAGTGCCCCTGGAGGGGCCGACAAGCTGAAGCTGGCGACACTCGAAACATTCAACCGGCGCCTCGGCGAGTTCGTGCCGCCTTTTTCGACCGACATCGAATCGGGCTTGGAAAAACTCATCAAGTCCGAGAACCGGTCGCTGCGCGCTGCCGCATTGCCGCTGGCGGCCCATTACGCCAAGAGCGGCGATTTCACCGCCGACCTCGACTCGGTGAAGGACCGCCTGCTCGCCGCCCTGGCCAACGATAAGAACAAGGAGGAGGACCGCGTCGCGCTGCTGACGAGCCTGATGAACGTCGCCTCGCTTCGCGCGGAGGTCATCGAGAAACTCGACGCGCTGCTGGCGAAGAAGCCCGCCGGCGCCGTGCAGAAGGCCGCCATCACCGAGTTGGGCCGCACGACGGACGCCGCCGCCGGCGAGGCGCTCATTCACAACTTCAAACAGATTTCTTCCGAGCATCGTCCGCTGGCGTTCGGCACGCTGCTCAAGCGCGCCGAGTGGGCGCTGAATCTGTGCGACGCCCTCGAAGCGAAGAAGCTCGCGCCCGCGGACCTCGGCGTGTCCGGCCCGAGCCGATTGCAAACGCACGCGGACCCGTCGGTTGCGGCCCGCGCCCGCGCCGTCTTCGAGGTCCTGCAGGGGCCGAGGGGCGAGAAGGACGCGCTGATTGCGAAACTCCGGCCCGCCCTCGATGCGCCCGCCGACGTCAAAAGCGGGAAGGATTTGTTCGAGAAGAATTGCGCCATTTGCCACAAGTTCGACCAGAAAGGAAAGGACCTCGGCCCCGACCTGACCGGCGTCGGGCTCAACGGCCCGACGGTGCTGCTCACGCACATCCTCGATCCGAACCGCATCGTGGAAGGGAACTTCCTCGCTTACAACGTCACGACGAAGCAGAACGAAGTATACAACGGCCTCATCAAGACCGAGAACAAGGAGAGCGTGACGCTGAAGAATCTCGAGGGCGACGTCGAGCTGCGCCGGGCCGACATCGCCTCGATGCGCTCCTCCGGCTTTTCCCTCATGCCCGAGGGACTCGAGACCCTCGGCGACAAGACGCTGCGCGACATCATCGGTTACCTCACCGCCAACACGCCCAAGGGCTTCCGTACCCTCGACATGACCTGCGCCTTCACCGCCGACACCCGCCGCGGCTTGTTCGCCTCGGAAAACGACACGCCGTCGCTGGCCTTCCGGCAGTTCGGCGTGGTGATGGTGGACAACATTCCGTTCAACGTCGTGAACCCGGCCACGACGCCTGCGGGCAAGAATGTCATCGTCCTGCGGGGCGGCAGCGGCTACGCGAAGACGCTCCCCCGGCGCGTCGAGTTCCCCGCCGGCACGCGCGCGTCGAAGCTGTACGTGCTCGGTGGCGTGGCCGGCTGGGGCTTCCCCTACGGCCCGCCCGAGGGGCACAATGTCCCCGCCGCGCGCGTCACCCTGCATTACGCCGACGGAACGACCGAGGAAACCGTGCTCAGGAACGGCGAACAGATTGCCGACTACGTGCAGCCCTTCGAGGTGCCCGGCAGCAAGGCGGCGGCGGACCTGGTGACGGCCGGCCAGCTTCGCTGGTTCGCCATCGTCCCGAAAAGCCACGCCGAAATCACGAAAGTCGTCCTGGAAAGCTTTGACAATCACGTCGCCCCGGCCTTTGTGGCAATGACGGCGCAGGTGGAGTGAGAGTCGGCCGGTGAATCGATTCAAAGCCATCGCCGCCATGAGCGAGAACCGCGTCATTGGCGCGGGAAACAAAATCCCGTGGCATCTGCCGGAGGATTTCAAATGGTTCAAGAAGCTGACCACGGGCAACGTCGTGGTGATGGGGCGCAAGACCTTCGAATCCATCGGCAAGCCGCTGCCGGACCGCGAAACGATTGTGCTGAGCCGGTCCGGCTTCGCCCATCAGGGCGTGCGGACGGTCTCGAGCCTCGAAGCGATCGAACTTGCGGACCCGGCGTTCGCGGGGAGGGACGTGTTCATCTGCGGCGGCGCGGAGATTTACGCGCAGGCGTTGCAGCGCTGCTCGGACTTGTTCCTCACGCTCGTCAAGCGGCGCGTGGAGGGAGACGCGTTTTTCCCGCCGTTTGAGGATCAGTTCGAGCTGGCCGAGCAACTGGCGGACAACGCCGAGTTCAGGATACTTCACTACCGAAACCGCGCGCAGTCGGCGTAGCCGGTGAAGGTTCTTTTACCGCAAAGAACGCAAAGAACTCAGAGATAGTTGAGAGCTGAACTGAGTTGAGAGTTGAGAGAATCACCAACGCGCCTCTCTCAACTCTCAACACAAGCTCCTCTCAACTCTTTGTGTTCTTTGCGTTCTTTGCGGTTATCACCTTCGGTTGCGGCGTCAGCCGCGCCAGGTCCATCTGTGGTTTCCGTTCTACTCATCAAATCCAACTGCCGGATTCAGGGTGAATCCTCCGGACGCAGACCGCGGACTGACATCCCGGAGGGATGACAGACATTAGCCGGGGGTTGAGGAGCGCGCAGCGCGACGACACCCCCGGACCGCATCC
>CAZZAQ010000533.1:0-4110 GCA_964652165.1 uncultured Bifidobacterium sp. | reverse complement strand
TCGTCATTGCCGCCGCCCAGGCCATGACCGCGGCTGCGGCCGACGGCGTCAATTTCGTCGATGAACACCAGGCAAGGCGTGTTCTTGCGCGCCTGATCGAACATGTCGCGCACGCGGCTGGCGCCGACGCCGACGAACATCTCGACGAAATCCGACCCGCTGATGCTGAAGAACGCCGCGTCCGCTTCGCCCGCGATGGCCTTGGCCAGAAGCGTCTTGCCGGTGCCCGGGGGGCCCATGAGCAGGACGCCCTTGGGGATGCGCCCGCCCAGCTTCTGGAATTTCTTCGGGTCTTTGAGGAACTCGACCAGCTCAGAGACTTCGTCCTTCGCCTCCTCGACACCGGCCACGTCCTTAAAAGTGGTTTTGTTCTTTTCTTTGGCGAGCATGCGGGCCTTGCTCTTGCCGAAGCTCAGGGCGCCCTTGCCGGCCATCTTGATTTGGCGGATGAAGACAAACCAAATCAGCAGGCCGATGAGCAGAATCGGGCCCAAGCTATAGAACAGACCCAGGAGCATGGTGTTGGGCTGCTTGGTTTCGAAAATAAGGTTCGTGTTTGTATCCGGGTATAACAATTCGTTCTCGATCTTTTCCGTCAGCCGGATCCGCGCGCGGAAGTCGCGCTGCTCGAAGCGGCCTTCGCCGATCACCTTCTTGTACTTCCCCTCCACGTCGTGCAGGTAGGACGACTGCGGATCGTAGATGATCTTGCCACTGATGATGTTGGTCGAGCGGACGAGTTTAGTGAACTCGATTTGGTTCAACAGGTCCGCCTGGGTGGGACCGCGATTCTTGAACACCATCAGCAGCGGAATCGCGCCCAGGATGGCAATCCAAAGGATATACGTCCGCGGCGGCACGCGGAATTCGCCACCGCCCTTTTTGGGCCCGTCGTCTCGAAGTTTGTTGTCGTCAGCCATTGTCTATTACGTTTCGCCGCAAAGCTAACATGGGCGCCCTGCCCCCGCAAACTCTACGGCAAAATGCCAAAGGGATAGTTGAATCGGCCTCCCGCCGGCTTGTCCAGCTTGAAACGGACGCCAGACAGCGAACGGGCGCATCTTGACACTGCTATGGCTTGGACGGTAGGGACGGCGCGCTGCGCCGTCCGCGCCGCGTTGAGCGGCGCAACGGGGAGGCGAAGGGTGTTCGTTCCGCCCGCTCTGCGCGGGCGGGGCCATCGCAGCGCGATGGCCCTACCAAGTCATAGCAGTGTCCGGATGCGCCCACAGCGAGCGGCAGGGCGGATTCAAGGCACCGAATGCCGCTGCGATCGCCGTAGCTGCGACCGTGAGGTCGCGGGGCGGGGACATTGGACATCGGGCGCCAGTATCGATTCAGTTCCCCCTTGAGGGTCCAGCCCGCGACCTCACGGTCGCAGCTACTCTCAAGGGGTAGGAACAGCCTTGTCCGCGCGTCTCCAGCGCCAGCGCAGCCGCTCCCGGGTCGCCGGGCCGAGCTTGAAATGCTCGCCGATGCGCAGGCCCTCGACCCAGAAGATCCCCCCGCTCTCCGCCTCCGCCACGACGAGCCGGCGGCGGCGCGCGGCGGGAATCTTCGCGTTCGTGAACAAATCTTGCAGTTTCACCGGCCGATTCATTCCGATGGGCTGAAAGCGGTCCCCCGGCCGCCAATGGCGCAGCCGGATGGCGGGGCCGACCTTCGCCGCATCGAACGATTCCGCGCCCGCGCGCGGTGCGGGGCGCCGGAACGGCCGGGGCGCCTGTCCGCGAGTCCAGGTGAAGTTGACGCCCTGGAAGTCGCATCCGTCGGTCGTCAAAAGATCCACTGTCAGTTCGTCCAAACGAAACTGGTCCCTCGGCTGAAGGAGCGTGATGAACCCGTTGGCATCGCGCCGAATGACGTCCCGTGATGTGACCGCCATCGGCTTGCCTGGAAACTGGCGCAGACGCTCGATGATCTCGAAGCCCGCCGGCAAGCCCAGCCGGAGCAATTGCAGACGGAGACACTGCCGCTGCACAGCCGGGTGCAGCCGTTCGAATGGCGACCGGCGCCGGCCCAAGAGCCACGACGCGGCGGCCTCGCGCGCACAGTCCGCATCGCAACCGGCCAGGTCCATCGTCCGCAGAATCGCCGGCACGACGCCCGGGCCAAATCGCTGTCTGAGGGCCGGGAGCAGATTTCTTCGCAGCCAGTTCCGGTCGTGACGCGCGTCGCGATTCGAGGCGTCTTCGCGGAAGCCAAGGCGGCGCTCCTGGGCATAGGCCTCCAGGTCAGCTCTCCGCACATCGAGCAGGGGCCGAATCAACGCGTAGCGCCCGTCGGCCGGGGAAGGGCCGCGCCATTTCATTCCGCTCAAGCCTTCGCCGCCGGAGCCGCGCAACAGGCGGAGGAAGAACAGCTCGCTTTGATCATCGGCGTGGTGCGCCAGCGCGATGGTGGAGGCCTTGTAGAGCCGCGCGGAGCGGGCCAGGAACTCGTGCCGGGCGAGCCGCGCGGCCATTTCGAGGCCGAGCTGTTTTGCCGTTGTCTGCCGTTCCCGCGGCCAGCGTTCGCTCACGAAGCCAAGCCCAAGTCGCTTCGCGGCACGCTGGACAAACCGTTCGTCCGCATCGCTCGCCGCTCCGCGCAACCGGTGATTGAAGTGGGCCATTACCAGCCGCCAGCCGTGTTTGGCGGCCAACTCGTGCAGCACTTGAAGCAACACCATCGAGTCCAGCCCGCCTGACACCGCGACCAGCACGCGCTGGCCATCGCGCAGCAGCCGCCGGCCGGCGATGGACGCCTCGACGCTCTGGGAAAGCTCGCATGGAATCACGAGAGAAGTGATAGCGCGCGCGCGCCGGCCGCGTCGAGCCTGGTCGTGGGGAGGACATGTGGAGTGCGCCGGCAGAGCGCAGCGGCGACGGCGCTTTGGATGCGGGTCGACCTTTCGCCGCAGGAGTCAAAGCGGTGTCGCGCTGCGCTTGCCACCGCACTTCAAAATCAACCGCAGGCAAGTCGCAAATTGTCTTCCATCCCACGGGCTCTCCAGTACGTAAGGCGCTGCAACGCGTGGTTAGGCGTTTCCGATTTCATCGTGTGAACTGATGCATGGTGGCCAAGGTTTCCCAAGCGGTGTAAGCGCCAATAGCTAACAAGGAAACCGTGAATAGTGCTAGGCCCCATGTGATGAGTCTGCGACCGTGCGGCACGAGGTGCCGGATGAAAATCAGAACTGTCAGGCCGATGGATGGCCACAGGGAAAATTGGTGGAACCAGAAGAACGCAATCGGGCAGAACCAGTGTATGCGGTTGTGCGCCCGGAATTCAAAGTCGTCCTCAAAGCCACGGATGGCTCCAAGCCAAAATAGGAGGAACCGCGAACCCAGTAGAAGCGACACTACCCAAATGACGGAAAGCCAAAACGTCAAACGCTTCGACGACACGGTGCGACCATCGTTTGCGTTGAGGTCGGTTTGAGCCGCTGCTGCGGTATTCATAGAGCGCACGAGGAAACACCAACGACTTAAGTTTTTTGTCGCGGGAGGATGTCCTACTGTCCGTCGTCCGCCTGCGACTGCGACAAAAAACTTGAGTCTAGGGCACCGGATCGACGTTGGCGAACCGGATGTTGCTCTGGATCCAGGAGGCGAGCTGGCTTTCGTCGTACTGCGAGAGGGCGGCGTCAAGACGGGAGATTGTGTTAGCCGGGCCGTATTCCCTGTGCCTTATCATGGCCAGACCGCCATGAGTGTTCAAGGGCTGGATGTTCCCGCCGAAGGCCAAGCTGGGGGTGGCCCGCGATGCTTGCGCCCAAAGCGTCGCATTCTCATACCGGCCTGCCGCGACCAGCGATTCCCTTGGCGCGGACGCATCGAGGAACCAGAACCGCGTGGCCGAACTGACGGTAACGGCGACGGAACGGTCGAAATCGCGGTGGGCGCTGATCGTGAACCCGTTGGTGGACGGCGAGGCGGGCGATTTGTTTGGCCCGAAAAGGCTCTGTGCCGAAGGGGTGAAGCGCGACATCGAACCCTGACCGAACCCCGGCGATGCGAAAGCAAACAGGGCCGCCAGGAACAGGCTGATGCGCGGTGCTGTTTTCATAGTGAACGCAGTTGCGTCGTTTGCGCTGCATCGGTGCTGGCCGGGACACCCGCGCCGGCC
>CAZZAQ010000532.1:0-4112 GCA_964652165.1 uncultured Bifidobacterium sp. | reverse complement strand
GCGGCGAGACGCCGCCGGAACTCGCAGCCGGGGACGGCTGCGCTACGGCGCGCCGTAGCGCAGGCGTCCCGCCTGCGAGTTCGCCCAGCGTCTCGCTGGGCGTTGATCCAGGCGGCGAGACGCCGCCGGAACTCGCAGCCGGGGACGGCTGCGCTACGGCGCGCCGGTTCAGGGGCGCAATGCGCGCAGAATGTCCGGGGAATTCTCTCCCAGTTATGACCGCCGCCCAGCCCGCTGTCGGCGCCAACCCGCCTCCGCAGAGTCTATCGCTCGGCGCGCGGATCGTCGCGGCGGGGCTGTTGACGCAGGCGCAGTTGGACCTGGCGGTGCGCGAACAAAAGCGCAAGAACGCTCCCTTCAATCAAGTCCTCATGCAGCTCGGGCTGGTCGAGCCCGAGAAGCTGGCCGAGTTCCTCGCCCACGAAGCCGGGGCCAAAACCGTCAACCTCAACCGCGTGGCGGTGGACCAGGCCGCGGTCCGGCTGCTCCCATTGGCGGTGGCCAGGCGCTACCGGGCGCTGGCCATTTCGCGGATCGACCAAATCCTGACCGTGGCCCTGGCCGACCCGTTCGACGTGGTCGCCATCGACGCGCTGGGCCAGGTCACCGGCCTGAGCATCGAGGTCGTGACCGCTCCGGAGCGGGACATCCTCAATTGCCTGGAGCTGTATCACTCGGCCGGCGATTCGATCGATGATTCGATCGAGAAAATCCTCGATGAGAAAGCCAAACAGGCGGCGCTGGATCTCGAACATGCCGCCGAGCAAGTCGGGGTGGCGGATGAAGACGTGCCCGTCATCCGGCTGGTGAGCCAGATCATCACCCGCGCCGTCAACGGCGGCGCCAGCGACATCCATTTCGAGCCGGAGGAAAACATGATGCGCATCCGCACGCGCGTCGATGGCCTCCTGTACCCCGAATTGCTCATCCCCAAGGCGATGCAGAGCGCCGTGACCACGCGGCTCAAAATCCTGGCCGACATTGACGTGGCGGAGACGCGCCTGCCGCAGGACGGCCGGGCCAGCGTGCTGGTGGGCCGGCGCGAGGTGAACTTGCGCGTCTCCTGCCTGCCGACCGCCTACGGCGAAAACGTCGTGCTGCGCATCCTCGATCCGTCCGCGCAGATCGGGAACCTGAACGCCTTGGGCTTCGAGCCGGACGTGCTCAAGCAGTTCCGCGACGTCATCAACAAGCCCTACGGCGTCATCCTCGTGACCGGCCCGACCGGCAGCGGCAAGACCACCACGCTCTACGCGGTCCTGGGCGAGGCCAGCACGGCGGACGTGAGCACTTTCACGCTGGAAGACCCCATCGAATACCGGATGCGGCTCATCCGCCAGACGCAGATCAAGGAAGACATTGGCCTGACCTTCAGCGCCGGGCTGCGCGCGCTGCTGCGGCAGGACCCGGACATCATCCTCGTGGGCGAAACCCGCGACACCGAGACGGCGCAGTTGATGGTGCGCGCCGCGCTCACGGGCCACCTGGTCTTCTCGACCTTGCACACCAACGACGCCGCCGGGTCCATCCCGCGCCTGGTCGATATGGGGGTCGAGCCTTACCTGCTGCCGGCCAGCCTCCTGGGCATCCTGGCCCAGCGCCTGGTCCGCACCGTGTGCGACAAGTGCAAGGAGGAGGTCAAGAATCCCGAGTTGATCTTCGAGCAACTCAAGGTCCCCCCGCCGGAGAACCTGCCCATTCGCCTGTGGCGCGGCGCGGGCTGTCCGGAGTGCAAGCGCACCGGCTACAAGGGCCGCCAGGGCATTTTCGAGCTGATGCTGCTGGACGAGCGGTTCCACGACCCCATCGTCAAGCGGGCCGGCGCGCCGGAGTATCTCCGCCTGGCGCGCGAAAACGGGATGCGCACGATGCTGGAGGACGGCCTCTGCAAGGCGGTGCGGGGGATGACAACGATTGAGGAACTGCTCCGCGTGACGCGGTTGACGGCGCGGTGAATCGTTGAATCGTTAAAATGTTAAAACGTTGAATCGTTGAAACGTTAAATCGGGATGAATGCAACAAAACCATTTCGGACGTTTGAGGACTTGGAGTGCTATCAGGTGGCGAGGCAGTTTCGCAAAGCAATGTACGCCGTGAGCCGCCGAGTCCCAGCCTTCGAGAAGTTTGAGTTGGCCAGCCAGATTCGGCGCGCGGCAGTGTCGTTGACCAACAACATCGCTGAAGGCCACGGCCGCTGGCATTACCTGGACCACATCAAATTCGTTCTGCACTCCCGCGGCTCGTTGGAAGAACTGATCGACGATCTGAATGTTTGCGAAGACGAGAAGTATTTGCCCCTGCCCGAAATCCAGAAACTCAAGGACGAAGGCTGGCAACTATTGAGGCTCATCAACGGCTATCTCCGCTACTTACGCGACTGCAAAGCCGGCGAGTCCCTCAAACTCCACGAGTCCCCCGCGCCCTACGGCGATACCGATGACGACCTCGAAGCCTGGCTCGCCAGCCTCCCCATTTAACGATTCAACGATTTAACCATTTAACCATTCACGATTTTAACGATTTAACGATTTAACGATTCACGATTCAACGATTCAACGTTTTAACCATTTAACGATTTTAACAGTTTTAACGACCCATGCCCCTCTTCCGCTACCAGGCCATCGACACGACCGGCAACAACATCACCGGCACGATGATCGCTACGGACGAGCCGGCCCTCGAATCCAAGCTCCAGGACATCGGCTGCTGGCTCGTTGACGCTTCGACGGAACGACAGACGAACACGACGGCGGACAAAGCCGCCAAGTCCGGCCGCGGCTGGCTCTCCTGGTGGGGCCAGTTCCGCCGGCGCGAAGTGATCGACTTCTGCACCCTGATGGCTTTTCAAACCAAGGTCGGCGTCCCGCTGGTCCAGGCCCTCGAAGTGGCGGGCATGGAGTGCGAGAACCTGCGCTTCGCCGAAGTGCTCGCCGGCGTGCGGCGCCACCTCGAAGGGGGGCTGCTGTTCTGGGAAGCGCTGGAAAAGTTCCCCAGGGTTTTCACGCCGCACTTCGTCGCCGTCGTCCGGGCCGGCGAACAGAGCAGCAACCTGCCGGAGACGTTCACTGACATGAAGGCCCACCTGGAATGGGTCGAGCAAATCATTGCCGACGTGCGCCAGGCCAGCCTTTACCCGTTGATCGTCCTCACGGTGGTGTCCGGCTTTGTGCTGTTCCTGTTCACCAACATCATTCCGAAGTTCTCCATGTTGCTGGCCTCGGTGAAGGTGCCGCTGCCGCTGATCACCGTCGTCATCTTTGGCGTGAGCGATTTTATTCAAAAGACCTGGTGGCTGTGGCTGCCGGTGCTGGTGTTTCTCACGCTGGGCGTTCAGATCGGCCGGCGCGCGTCGACACGCTTCGCCCGCGTGACGGACCGCGCGACGCTCAAGCTGCCCATTCTCGGCGAGTTGAACCAGATGCTGGCCGTGTCGCGCTTCGCGCAGAACCTGGCCATCCTCTACCGCTCGGGCCTCCCCATTCTCCAAGCCCTCAACCTCTGCCGAGGGCTGGTGGGCAATGTGGTAGTCGAGGACGCCGTGGGCCAGATCGAGGAGAACGTGAAGGCCGGCTCCACCATCAGCGAAGCGATCCGCCGCCAGCCGGTCTTTCCGGCCATGCTCCTGCGCATGGTGATCATGGGCGAAACCACCGGCAACCTCGACGCCGCCCTCCAGAACGTCTCCGATTACTACAACCAGGTCATCCCGCGCCGGCTCAAAAAGCTCTTCACCATCCTCGAGCCGGCCCTGATTGTGTTCCTGGTCTTCACCGTCGGCGCCGTCGCCCTGTCGATTTTCCTGCCCATTCTTTCGTTGATGGATCATATTAAGTAACAGTATGAGCAATACAACTGAACCTCTACTGAACGGTTCATCACGGATTTCCGGCGACGCCGGGCCGGCAGCCTCCGAACGCCAACGGCGTTCCGACTCAAAGCCCAGGGTTGGCGCCGCGCGCCTACCCTGGGTGAAGCAGCCGGAATGTTCCCAACCCCAACGGGGTTGCGGCACGATGACGACCGTTGGACACAACCCCGTTGGGGTTGATCTCACGTGCTCCATCCGAACCCAGGGTAGCCTGCGGCAACCCTGGGCTGGAGGACGGAACGCC
>CAZZAQ010000531.1:0-4127 GCA_964652165.1 uncultured Bifidobacterium sp. | reverse complement strand
ACCCGGAAGAGCCAAAGAAGGGTGGTTCGTCATCCCCGGCGCATCCCCAGAATACTGACGAAGAAGCTCGACAACACAGTTTGAAATCCCAGGGCCGCCAACGTGACGCCGGGGACGACCAATCGCATGGTTTGCGGATAATCCAGGTGTCCGAAGCCGGCCAACCGCCATCGATTGACCGCAGCCAGCAGCAGCGCCGCGCCGAGAAGCAGTACACCCAGTCCGACAAACAGGCCTTTCTCGAGATTAAAGAAGTTGATGAAGCGACCCAGGCGAGGATCGTTCGGGATCAGGCCCTCGCTGATCGCGAAGGTCTTGGTGAATATCGCAAAGAGGATCGACTGATAGCCGCAGAGGATCGCCAGGCTGGCGAAGAGCAATGTGTGCGCGTCGAAGTTCACGCCCCTTAGGGTCGCGCCCGGCATGGCCAGCCCGTAGCCGATCAGGCCTAAGAGCACAAGCAGCGCCCCGGGAATCATGAACAGCCAGCGCGGGCTATACATCAGGAAAAACCGGATCGTGCGCCACCCATCGCGAAACGTTTTAAGATGTGGCGCATGCGACGTGCGACCGTGAGGGTGTAGCGTGATCGGGACTTCGGCGATCTTGACGCCGCGCAGACTGGCCTTGACGATCATTTCCGTGGCGAATTCCATCCCCGTGCAACGCTGATCGAGGCGGTCATAGAGTTCTTTGGTGAAGCCGCGCATCCCGCAGTACACATCGTGAATCGGCGCGTCGAACCACCATCGAGCCAGAATCGAGAACATGGGATTCCCCCACCATCGATGCAGGAGCGGCATGGCGCCAGGCATGACCTTGCCTCCACCCCAGGGCAAGCGACATCCCTGTACGAGGTCGAACCCTTCGCGCAGCTTCTCGAGAAATCTGGGGACCTCAAGAAAATCGTAGCTATCGTCGGCATCGCCAATGATGAGGAACTTTCCGCGCGCGGCGGCGATGCCCTCCATCAAGGCGCTCCCGTACCCCTTCGCTTCAACATGGATGACGCGAGCCCCCATCGCGACGGCAATCGCTTGAGACCCGTCCGTGCTGCCATTGTCGGCAACGATTACCTCGCCCACGATGTTGTGGGTGCGCAGCGACTGCAGTGCTTTCTCAATGCACACCCCTAGCGTGTCAGCTTCGTTCAAGCAGGGCATGACAATGGATAATTCCGGACTGAGCGCTTCGCTTCCTGGCATTCTATTCGTCCCGTGTTCGGATGGCGAATCGGGTTCGACTATCGGCAATCATCTCTCGGGTCGTTTTGGCCAAGGTCTACAAGGCCGGTGACGGATTCGCACAGAAGATGACTCTCTTGCCAACAGCTACCAGGCTGACGGTTTCTTCAAAACGACCACACGGTCTGCATTCTGCACCGTCCTGAACTTGTGGTACCGGGGATCGGGCATATTCTCCCACGGGATGTCAGGATAGTCGATGACGATCCGCTCATAGCCCCGGCTGATCCGTTCGTAATATTCCCGATCCCAGGGGGGGTCGCGGCGGATGATGACCCAGTCAGGAGCGGGATCGGGCGGTAGCGGCTGGAGAAACCCGACCACCCGCATCCCGGTGTGGAACATGATCGGGAGGTCCTCATAGTTGACCATGACCAAATCGGTTGGACGCGCATGGGCGACGAGATATCGGCAGATGCCCTCGATCGGCCCGTTGTACTCATGCGTAAGCTCGTACAGATACTCCCAGAGCGGGACCTGGACTTGCGGGGTCGCCCGGATCGCGTTGTCCGTCTCCCGTAACCGGAGGGCAATATGCTCGACGGTGGTCACTCGATGCACGTCCTGGCCAAGGGCGGCGGAGAAGAGCGAGGCAACCGGCGCCAGGTGCTCCGCCCGAAACGGTAGGTGTCGGACAAACGCATACGGGGCGATGCCCCCAACGTTCGTGAACAGCAACACCCCGAATAGGCTGTACGCCAGGGGCGCGGAGCGTACACGCAGGCGGGCGATGATCAGACCGATGAGCACCGCGAAGACCGGGATAAAGGGGACGAGATACCGGAAAAAGCGATAGGCGGACAGAAACGCGAGACACAGCACGGTGGTCATCACCATCAGGATGCAGAGCGCTGCGAAATTTGCGTGCTCGTTCTTACGGTGCGGGTGCAAGAGCACAAGCCCGCCGACGGTCACAGCCAGCACAATGCCCAGGGTGATGCTGTACGTGGCAGCGGATGGCCACACAAAGGCTGTGATCAGACCGATATACGCAGTGCTCCCCACCACCCACCATATGGTCGAGCCCCGTCTCCCCCAAGATGGGATCGTCACCAGCGGCAACCACAACGGAAACAGGTAGAGGTTGATATTCGTGACGTAATCTTTGAAGCTATAGAGCGCCTGAGACCGGGTCACGGGCAGGTAACGGCCGACCATTCCCGTGTACCATGCCCACGGCACGGTGAGAAGTCCAATCAGGCCTGCCCCAACCACGAGTGTCTTCAGCAGACGCCGGTCAAAAGCGAACAGCAAGAAATGGAGCGCCGTGCCCAGCGCTATCGTGAAAAAGAGGGTAAAGAGGCAATGGAACATCATCGCCCCCGAGCCGACGAGGTGCGCTAACGCAAACCGCCGCTGACGGCGCATGCCCCAGTAGGCATAGACCCACCAGATCGTCGCAAAGATCATGAATCCGTACTGGCGGGACTGGCGGACGAAGAGCAGAAACACGACCGAGAACACCAGGCTTAACGTCGCAATGATCGCGATCTCTTCGCCGAACATCAAGCGACTGACCCGGTAGAGCAGGAACACCGCAAAGAGGCCGACGAGCGCCGATGCTAATCGGGCGGTAAACGGGCTGGCCCCAAATGCCCAGAATGACGCGGCGGTCAGGTAGTACGGGAGCCAAGGATGCTCGATCTGGACGTACTCCCGATTGTAAAATCTGCCCTTGGCTGCTTGCGTGACAAGATTCTTGCCGTCCCACACACGCGGATAGCCATATCTGAGTGTGTTCATAGAGAGCAATGCGGTTTCGGCTTCGTCTTGCCAGAGATACATTCCGCCGAGATTGGTGAAGATTAAGATCGCGCTGACAACAATCGCGGCGCCCTCGAACCCGTGTCGCGTATACCACGATCGCCCCACTGTGGCGTTCTCCTGGCTTTCCTACAAGCAATCGCCGAATGCGACCATCTGGGCATTGAGCTTCTGATCGAACACAAACCCGTCGGCGTTCAATGGGAAGGGGATCACCTTCAGCACCAGTCGTTGGGCCGCCTTGTACCTTGCGTTACCTCCCGTTGCGAAATTTTCTCTTGTTTCGCTCCCACCACTTCTGCCATTTCTCAGAATTCTCACCAAACCTCATTCCCGTTATTTTCCGAAGTGAGTCCGCTGCCCGCTCTCGCACATCCGAATCCCTGTCCTTGAGCGCGACAATGAGCGGCTCGACTGCAGGCGTACCTATTTTCACAAGTGTCTCTGCTGTTGTCCGCCGGACATCCGCACGTGTGTCGTTAAGCCCGACAATGAGGGGCTCGACCGCCCGCGGGTCCTTCAGCTCGCCGAGGGCCTTCGCTGCACCACTTCGGACAGCCCAATCCTCATCCTTCAGTGTGGCAATGAGTGGCCTGACCGCACGGCGGTCCTGGAGCTCACCGAGGGCCTTCGCTGCCCCGCTTCGGACAGCCACATCCTCATCCTTTAGCGCAGCAATCAGCGGCTCGACCGCCCGCGGGTCCTTCAGCTCACCGAGGGCCGCCGCCGCCGCGCGTCGGACAGGCTCATTCTTATCGTGAAGCGCAGCGATGAGGGGTTCGACCGCCCGCGGGTCCTTCAGCTCGCCGAGGGCCTTCGCTGCCCCGCGCCGCAGATCCTCAATCCTGTCCTTCAGTGCGCCGATAAGCGGTTCGACCGCCCGCGGGTCCTTCAGCTCGCCGAGGGCCTTCGCTGCACCACTTCGGACAGCCCAATCCTCATCGTGAAGCGCCGCAATGAGCGGTTCGACCGCCCGGGGGTCCTGGAGCTTGCCGAGGGCCTTCACAGCCTCGCGCCGCAGATCCTCAATCCTGTCCTTCAGTGCGGCGATGAGCGGCTCGACGGCCCGGGGGTCCTGGAGCTCGCCGAGGGCCTTCGCTGCACCACCTCGGACAGCCC
>CAZZAQ010000530.1:2979-4133 GCA_964652165.1 uncultured Bifidobacterium sp. | reverse complement strand
CGAACTGGTCCATCTCGCGTTGCACGATCTCCGGGCAGGCGGCGTAAAACGGGTTCACTGTCTCGCGTGCCTGGAAATAGACATCCGGGTTTTGCGCCGTGCCGCGCAGCACCGGATGGTCGGGTGACAACGCCCTCGCGCGATGCTCGGCGATGCGCGCATCGTTAATCATCGCCCGCAGCGCCTCGTCACCGACCAGTTCGACCTTGCCCACTTCGTGCGACGTACGAAAGCTGGCGAAGAAATGGACGAACGGAATCCGGCATTCCAGCGCGGCGGCATGCGCAATCACCGCCATGTCCTGCGCCTCCTGAACGCTTGCCGAGCAGAGCATTCCCCAACCGGTCGCGCGCGCGGCCATCACGTCGCTGTGGTCGCCGAAGATCGACAATCCTTGCGCCGCCAGCGAGCGCGCGGCGACGTGGAAGACGGCCGGCGTGAGTTCGCCGGCAATCTTGTACATGTTCGGGATCATCAGCAGAAGCCCCTGCGAAGCAGTAAAGGTGGTGGCCAGCGAACCGGTTTGCAGCGCGCCATGAACGACACCGGCCGCGCCTCCCTCGCTCTGGAGCTCGACCACGGAGGGAACCGTGCCCCAGAGGTTCTTGACGCCCGAAGCCGCCCATTGATCCGCCCATTCGCCCATCGGTGACGAAGGGGTAATCGGATAGATGGCGATGACCTCGTTCAGAGCGTAGGCGACGCGGGCCACGGCTTCGTTGGCGTCGATGATGGCAGACTTCTTCGATTCAGGTGGCATGGAAATCACTTTGATGGCGAGCGCAGCTTCGACCTGCGCGGTGGATGAGAGAACCACTGCGCTGTTTCACGGAACTTAGTTAGCCCACTGCGGCTGGGGGCATCTCATCCTGCATTGTCCGTAGCTTCTCGTTCCTTGTCGTTGGGCAGCAGGGAATGCGGAAAACGAGGATGCGGCAGGCGCAGGGGCTGACCCGCCGGTTGTAGTATGCCCGGGTTCGTCACGAGCAAAGCTGCATCGGCCGCCGGAGCGGTTTATTCCGGTTCAACGAAAGATTCAACCAAAACAGCTTCTCGCGCGTTGAACCCTGGAACGGCGAACCGATGGCTTTGTTTCCAAGCTGCGCCCGCCGCAGAGCGTTGTTTACTTTTTCGCGGGACTGACGTAGAAGCTG
>CAZZAQ010000530.1:0-2969 GCA_964652165.1 uncultured Bifidobacterium sp. | reverse complement strand
TTCCTCTGGGAACTTCTTGAAGGCGCCCGGCCCCTCCAGAACTCCGGCTCATGGCCGAAGTCGTCTCCGGCCAGCCGTCCGAAAGCGCTCGCGTCCCGCCCGCTGCAGAGCGTTGTTTACATTTTCGCGGGACTGAAGTAGAAGCTGAAACTCGGAATGAGAGAGGCCGGAGTTGAACCGGCCAGCGAATTATGAAAGCTCACTTGGAGTCCCGGCGCAATTCACGCGAGAGTCAAAGCTGCCGCCGGCGCGCGGCGGGCCGGGCCCGCGCTTTCACGCTCATCGAACTGCTGGTGGTCATCGCCATCATTGCCATCCTCGCCGCGATGCTGTTGCCGGTGCTGGCCACCGCGAAGGAGAAGGCCCGGCAGATCGTGTGCGTCAACAACCTCAAGCAACTATTCACGGCACTGACGGTCTATTCGGACAACAACGACGGCCAGTTTCCGCCTCGAATGCAACCTTACTGGCCGGAACGCCTGCGACCCGAGTACGAGTCCCTGGCCCTGCTCAAATGCCCGACCGATCCGGCGGGCAGGACGGGGACAGGGCCGCCCGGCAGCGCCTTCTCCGCGCCGCGCAGTTATTTGCTCAACGGCTGGGGCGACTACTACGAATCGGTCCTGGTCGGCTCACAGTGGGACTTGTTCATGAACCACCAGTGGGAATTCGGCTTTCCGCCGAGTATTGCCCTTGAGCCGAGTGATACGATTGTCTTCGGCGAGAAGGCGGACGACTCGGAAAACTGGCACATGGATTTCTGGCAGCGAGGCGGCAACGACATGAATGAAATCGAACACAGCCGGCACAACAACCCGCAGAAGCGGAGGGGAACTGGCGGATCGAACTATGCCTTTTTGGACTCCCATGTCCAGTACCTGAGGTGGGGCCAGGCGTTGGCCCCGGTGAACCGTTGGGGTGTTACGGCGTACTACCGGACGAATTCCATTGCGTTGACACCGTAGCCTGGATCCGAAGCAAGGATCAGCCCGCTACAAAGTCCGGCTTGCCGCGCGGCCGGGGATTGTGCTGCCCTGAGCGGCGTCTCGCACGACACCCGATGGGCCACCAGGAATCTTACTACAGGCAGAACGAGGCCTACGCCGAATTCCTCGCAAGCTGGGACGCCGGCTTCTACGCGAAGTACGCGGACACCCTCAAGCCCGCCAGGCCCGGCGCCCGCGCGCTGGACGTCGGATGCGGCGTCGGCCAGGTCGTCGGGCGGCTGAAGGATGCCGGATTCGAGGCGTGGGGCGTCGACGTCTCCGGGCCGAACATCGAGCGAGCGAAAAAGTTTTCAGACCGCTGCCTGCTTTACGACGGGAAGCGCCTGCCGTTCGCAGACCAGCACTTTGCCAGTGTTGGCGCGCTGAACGTCCTCGAGCACGTGGAGGAACCCGAGACGTTCATCCAGGAGTTGGCGCGCGTCACCGAAGCCGGCGGGCGCATCGTGCTCAGCAGCCCAAATTTTTTCCGCGTGCTCGGCTTTCGCGATTATCACCCGCGGATGCGCGGCCTCGGCAATAAGTGGCGCAACTGGCAGCGCCTTCGCGCCAAGCGCCGGCAGATGCGCGCCGCGCCCGACACGGTGCGCTTCGACAGGATGGAGCCAATCGTCAAGGAGCCATTTACGCCCGATGATGACGCGATCGTCGCGACGAACGCCGTCGAGATGGAGTTTTTTCTCGCCCGCGCCGGTTGCCGGGTCGAGAGCGTCTCTTGCTGCGACCGTTACGTCGCCAAGCCGGTTGATTTCTTGCTGAATCTGGGGCCGTGGCGCTATCTCATGTTCAATGCGTTCGTCGTGGCGAAGCGCGAGGTCGTTGAAGCGTTGAATCGTGAAGCGTTGAATCGTTAAAACGTCAGAACGGTGAATCGGAAAACGGGCGGGCCTTTGGCAATTTCATCGCTGTCACGCCGGTCTGGCGCGTTATGGTTCCAGCGATTCACGATTCAACGATTCACGATTCAACGATTTCACAACCCGCTCGGGTGATCGATGAACTCCCACGGCACGCCGAACTTGCGCGACAGCTCCCCCGCGAGCGCTTTCACACCGAACGTCTCCGTCGCGTAGTGGCCGCCGTAAAGGACGTTGATGCCCAATTCTTCGGCCAGCCCAAACGTCCAGTGCGGACCTTCGCCGGTGATGAACGTGTCCACGCCCTCGCTGGCGGCGCGCTTGACCTCGCTGCCGGCGCCGCCGGTCACGATCCCGATGCGGCGGCAGATGGACGGCCCTCCGGGCAGCACCGTTGGTTCGGCGCGCACGATGAGTTGGAGGCGCCGGGTCAGCTCTTTGAGCGGCACGGCGGCCGCGGCTTGCACGCCAAGATGCTGATCCTTTTCGAAGAAAAACGGTTTGTGGTTCCGCAAGCCGAGCGCGGCGGCGAGCTGCGCGTTGTTGCCCAGCCGCGGGTGCAGGTCGAGCGGCAGGTGTGAGCTGTAGACGGCCAGGTTGTTCTCGAGCAGCAGGCGCATCAGCTCGTAGTGCTTGCCCACCCACGGATGCCGCGGGCCCCAGAACAATCCGTGGTGCACGACCAGGAGGTCGGCACGGGCCGCGGCCGCCTTGCGCACGGTGGCCAGGCTGGCATCCACCGCGGCCGCGATGCGCGACACGCGTCCGCGGTTTTGGGCCTGCAAACCGTTGTGCGCGCCGTCGTAGTCGTTCACGTCGGCCGTGCGCAGGGCGCGGTCGCAATAGCGGGCAATGAGGGACAACGGAATTGAGGCCATGCGCGGAGTGTGGCGGATCGTTCAGTCACCGCCCATTCCACCACGTTATGCGGGACAAGGCGATGCACAACCATTTACGGCCCGACACGCAGCCGAATCACACGCGCCGGGGGATTCGTGAGCGAAACCTGGAATTGGGCTTGCAGCGCGGTGTTCGTCACGGTGCCGAGCGTCGTCCACGTGGTGGACGGCGGATTCAGATTGGTCGTGCCTTCCACGATGTAAACCTT
>CAZZAQ010000529.1:0-4136 GCA_964652165.1 uncultured Bifidobacterium sp. | reverse complement strand
CAGCAAGAGATCCAAGACGTGAACGCGCAGCGGCAGCGGGCCTTGTAGGACGGGGTGCGCGACATTGCGCGGCGCTTCGGCGGCGGGCGCGAGCCCCATTCCCGCGCTCCACACGGCCACGCACAGGCCGCGCCAATTCGCTTGAAGTCGCTTCAACATTTTCAAATGCGTCCGCCCTCGACGGCCGCGCGTCCGAGTTTTACCATCCCGCCATGAGTCCATCGACTTCTTTTCCGCGGCGTCACTGGACGGGGGCTTCCCTTGACGCCCGCACCAACGTCCTTGGGAAGGAGCGCGACTGTGGCAAAGCCCGGCCGCAGCGTATGGCGATGTTTCCTCAGCGTCCAACCCACGCTGAGCGGGTAGCGCAGACAGCCCTGTCTGCTGTTTCGCCGACTGCCAGTCGGCGAATGCCTTGCTTGCCAGCCAGCGCTCCGTTCTGTTCGCAGCTTCGCGGGTTGGCAACCCGCGAAACAGCAGGCTGGGCAGCCTGCGCTACGATGGTCAGACTCAAAGCGCGTTTCCTCGCGAGGTGTGTCGCGTGGCCTGCGGCTCTGATTGCGTCCGCTTCACTCCTGGCGGTGGGAGCCGATTCTTCCACACCGCGCAACGGCGTGGTGATGGCGGACAGCGCGCGCCCGAAACATTTCCCGCACCGCATCTGGGCCGCGTGCGATTTCGAGGGGCAAACGCCGGATTACGGCTGGTTCGGCCGGGCGGAGACGAACGACATCCCGCGCTACCCCGGCAACGCCACGGCGCTGGCCGCCGCGCCCGGGCCGTACCGCGGCTTCAGCGCGGTGATGACGGGCGTCAATCCCGTGCCCGGACCGCGCATGGGCAAGGTCAACCAGCTCTTCGTGCGCTACCATCTCACCGGCGGGCCCGAGGCGACCTTCCAGCACTTCAGTCTCACGCGCGAAGACAACTGGCACATCCGCGCGACGGGGCTGGAGACAGGCCGCTGGGCCGCGGTGACGCTGAACTTCACACGCGACGCGCTGCGCAACGACAGCAGCCCCGAGCCGTTCGTCGAGGGCGAGCGCATGGATGATTTCAAAGTCTTCGCCGGCAAGGCCGCCGACGCCGCCCGCCACCGCCTGCTCATCGACGACGTGATTTTCTTCGCCGACGACCCGGCCTTGCCGCCGGAGCCGGAGCCGTTCCCGAATCGAATCATTTTCCTCGCCTCCTTCGACACCGGTCCGAAGGAGAAATACTGGACGGGCGATTTCGAACTCGCCGAGAAGCCGCCCGCGGGCGCGTTCTGGCGCGCGGCGCGGGCCGTGCCCCGGCGCGATGGGAAGTCGAAACTCATTCGCCTGCAAATCGAGCCGCCGCGCCCGGTCGGCGCGCACACCAAGCTCCGTCTCCGCTATCACCTGACCGGCGCGACCCACATGACCGCGCAGATTTTCGACGCGACCGTGCAGGACAATCGCCACGTGAACCTGCGCCAGCTCAAACAAGGCCAGTGGACGACGCTGTACGTCGATTTCAGCCGCGACTCGCGCCGCAACGACGGCACCGCCGACTCTCCGTTCACCGCAGGCAACAAGGTGGATGACCTGTTCTTCTTCGTCCGCCCGGATGGCGAACGCGAGGTCGAATTGTTCGTGGATGAAGTTGTGCTCTTCGACGCGGCGAGTCCTGCTAACTGAGACCGCCGACGCAAGGATCCCCGCAAAACTCGACCGAAGCCAAGGATGGGGCGCATCTTGGAAGAACCACCATGGCCGAAGGCGCGCCGGGAACGTAGGGCAGGCGTCCCGCCTGCCCTGCCGCGCCGAAAGGCGCGGCATTCGCATCGCCAGGGCCTCGCTTCGCTCGGCCGGGCAGGCCAGAGGCCTGCCCTACGTTGGTAGTCCTGGCAGGATGCGCCCCCAAGGCTGAAAGCTTCGTCTCGCGCCTCTCACTTGGCGATGAGGTAATAGATCGTCGTCGGCTGGAGTTTGAGTTCCCTGCCAGTGCCGGCGGGACCGGCGGGGTAGCCGTTAAAGTCGAGCGCGGTGACTTTGAGTTGCCCGGCGTCGGCGCGCTTGAAGCGCACGGTGCCGGCGAACTCTCTGATCCGCCACGGGTCGGTGCTGATGTTGATGATTCGTTTGACGTTTGCGCTCACCGGCTCGGTTTGATGGTTGGTTTCGCGTTCCTCGGACATCACCTGAAGCAGGATGCGGCTCGACGTGGCCAATGGCTGGTCGTCGAGCGCCACGGCGATGATGTGGCCCAGTTCGAGGTCGCTGGCCACGCTGAGGTCCTTGAGGTCCGTCGCGCCCGCCAGGTTCAGTGCTCCGCTGACACCCTGGGCGCGCGGAGCGTTGAGAGTAAGGACGCCTTTGCCGTAGTCGAGACGCAGCTCACCGGTGCTGCTGGCAATGGTTTTATTGCCGTGGTCCACGAACGGCGTCAGGTCGGTGACTTTCGTCGAGCCGGGTTCGTCGACGAAGCTCACGGCGACTTTGCCGGCATAGTGGATAAGCGGATCGATGCGCTGGCCCGGCTTCACTTCCGAGCCGCGCGGCACGTCTTTGAGGCGCAGTTCGTCGAGCGCCGCGTCCTGCGGCAAAGGTGTGCCCTTGAGCTGGAGCAGGTCGGTTTTGTTGAGCTTCATTTCGGCGAGCACTTTGCCGGTGGAAACCAGGCCGCGCCGGTAAATCAGCGCGGCGGCGGGAAATTGGCCCATCATCGCCGGGGTCATCAGCGTCCATTGCTGCATCCAGAATCCTGGCTTCACGGCCCAGCGGCTGCCGTCGTGCGCGAAGTGGACGATGCCATCGCTGTCCTGCAACACGCCGTAAATGGCGAAGTAAAGCGGGGCCTCGGAGCGGTAGCGGTTTGGCCGGCAAAAGGTCGTTTCCGAAATCATCGACGGCTTCCCGTCGTAGTGCGGGTCCATCACCGGATGGACGAACTGTCTGGGCTTCGCAGGGTCCGCCGCGTCGAAGCGCAGCGCGCTGCGGTCGGAGTAAGTGTGTCCGTTGCGCACGGACCAGGCGGCGTTGTCCCCTTTGTGGTTGCACTCGAAGTAACCGTGGCGGTCGATGAAGTCACCCGTGGTGTAGCTGAGTTTCTCCAGCGGGCCGAAGACCTCAGGGCTGGCCGTGGACCAGTTGGAAGGCGTGATTAGCCCCTTGAAGCCGAGCTTCCGGACGAACGAAATCGTGTCGCGGTAGAATTTCGTCTGCGTTTCGAGCAGAAACGCGGCGGTGTCCTGGTCGCGCGCGGATTTTTCGTGGAAAATGTTCCAAAGCGGACGGAAGCCGACGCGGCCTTCGGCGGGCGCGTCACGATTCACTTTCTGATTGTTCCACGCCGTGAACGCTGCGTCGAGCGAGCCGTGCTTCAGTTTCAACCAGTCGGCGAACTGCGTCTCCAGCATCCGCAACTGCACGTCGGGAATGTTCTTCGCGTCGAAGGTCCAGAAGAAGAACGAGTCCTCGTTCTGCAATTCGAGGCCGAAAAGCGCCGGCTCATCGAGGAGCGGCTTGCCGGTCGTTTCGCTCGGCGTGGTGAGCACCGCCTTGAGCCACTCGCGATACTTCTCCTGGAACTTCGGATTGAACAGGAGCGCGGCGAACGGGTGCTTCTTGCCGTCGTAACCTTCCAGCCACGGATGGTCGGCGCGCGGCGTGAACCAGAGCGGAAAATAAATCGACAGGTGCGTGTAGATGCCCGCGGTCTTCATCTCCTCGACAATCGCGATCGAGCGCTTGACGGCGACCGGGTCCACTTCACCGTCTTTGTTGAACGCGGCGCTGTGACGGCGAACGAGGTTGACGCCATACTTGGCGAGCGAGCGCGCCGTCTGGCGAAGGGCCGCGCGGTCCTTGGCATCGGACGGTGGACCGTTCACCGCCCAGAAGCGCACCGGCTGGCCATTGGCCTCGTGGATGAAGTGAGCGTCCTTCACCTTGATAAAGCCATGTTCGCCAGCGAACTTTTCGTTCAAAGAGCGCAAGTCGATCGGGCTGTCGGCGAATGGGTCCGGCTTCGGATCGAAGGGGAACCAGCCATCGCCAGCAAGGGTCGGACGGGCGAAACTGAACGCGAGAATCAGCGCGACAAAAGCGGCCGCGACAGTGGAGAGGGGCGCCCTTGCCTTGATGAAGTCTGGTCTGCGAATTGCGGGCCGG
>CAZZAQ010000528.1:0-4137 GCA_964652165.1 uncultured Bifidobacterium sp. | reverse complement strand
GGCTTCCGCGTGGACGATCGTGAGGCGCTGCTCAAGGGCGGCGAGAATACGAAGGATGTCCTTCCCGGTCAGAGCGCGAAAAGCCCGTTTATCCATTTTACCGCGCGATTGGTGGAGGACATGGAGATGCCCCCCGTCGGCAAAGGCGAGCCGCTCACGCCGGCACAAGTCGGGTTGCTCCGGGCGTGGATCGATCAAGGCGTGGAGTGGGGCGGCCCGCCCGCCCGCCACACCCGCGTGGATGTTTCGCCCACGCTCCGGTGGGTCTCGGTGTCAGGCGACCAGCGGCGTTTCCGCGAGCATCACTGGTTCCGCGAAGACCTGTCCGGCGGCTTGGAGCGCTTTGAATTGGAACAGGACCTCGACGCGCGCACGCGAATCATCACCAGCGGCCGGGCGCTGAGCGACGACTACAGCGTCAGCCTCTCTCTCGAACGGGACGACACAGGCTTCGTGCGCGGCGGGCTGGAGAGCGGGCGAAAGTGGTACGACGATTCGGGCGGCTATTACGCGCCGTTCGCCAAGCCACAATACGACCTCCATCACGATCTGCACCTGGACACAGGCCGCTTTTGGGTCGAGGCGGGCGCCACCGCGCCGTTTGGCACCCAGTTCAAGGCCGGCTACGAATATCGATTCCGCGACGGCGAGAAGGCCCTCACGCGCTGGCTCCCTGTCACGGAGAACGGCGTCACGCGAAACATCCTCCCCAACGCAAAGGAAATCGACGAGCGCCTGCACCTCCTCCGCATCGACGTGGCGCACGAGTGGGCAACCCTTCGGATCGCCGATAACTTGCGCTTCGAGACCCTCGAACTCGACACCCGGCACTATGCCGTCAGTCTGGCCCAGAACAATACCGACACCTTGCAGCGCATCCTCGAGCGGCACCGCATCGACACTTTGGCCAACGCGTTCACGGTCGAGAAGCTTTTCACGGACTGGCTGCTCTTCTCCGGCGGCTATCTCTATACCCACCTCGACGGCGACACGGCGTTCACGCAACGGAACGTCGACCCGGCCGGAAACCCGGCTCCGGGCAACGTCTGGAGCGGTCAGGGCATTACCCTCAAGCGCGACGCGCATGTGATGAACTTCAACGCGCGGGTCGGCCCCTGGAAAGGCTTCACCGCCGTGGCCGGCGTCCAGACCGAGTGGAACAGCCAGGACGCCTTCGGCCCGCTCCGACTCGACGAGCCGGACCCGAACGACCGGACGATGCTGGCGACCAACCGTTCGTTCGGTGCCAACTACATCGACCGCGTCATCTGGCAGGAGCGGGCCGGCGTGCGCTACACCCGAATCCCCTGCACCGTCCTCTACGCCGAAGGCGACTGGCGGCAGGAAACCATCGAACAGCACGATGCGCTCATTCCCGGCCTGGTCAATACTCACCTCGCCTTCCGCCGCGACGCCGACATCGAAAAGGACTGGCGCCGATACCGCGCCGGCTTCGACGTGTCGCCCTGGACGCGCGTCTCGCTCAATGCGTGGTATCAATACTTCGACCGGCGCACGGACTTCGATCAGCAAACGCAGGATCTGGGTCGGTTCCCGCCCATGGTCGATCCCGGCGCCGGCTACCCCGGTTTCCTGACGCGTCAGGACATCACCACCGACGAAGTGGGCGCCCGCCTCGTCCTGCGGCCCGCGGCGTGGCTCAAGTCGACCTTTTCCTACCGCGTGGTCGCGACGGACTACCGGACCTGGACGAAGCGGCTCGCCGTGGTTGTTCCCGGCGGCGAGGTTTTCGCCGGGAACTACGACGCCCAAATCTTCAGCCTCAACGCCACCCTCACCTCCTGGCAACGGCTCCACTTCTTCGGCAGCGTCAGCTACCAGAACACGCGCACGGTCACGGCCGACAACGGCAATGCCTCCATCGCGCCGTTCCGCGGAGACCTCTACAGCGCGCTGACGAGCGCGACCTGGGCGATGAACGAGCGCACCGACCTGAGCGCGGCGTACGATTTCTCCTGCGCCGACTTCACCCAGCACAACGCCGCCGAGGGACTCCCTCTGGGCCTCGACTACCGTCTCCACACCCTTCGCGCGGGCGTCACCCGCGCCCTGACCAAAAACTTCCGCGTGCGGCTCGAATACTTTTTCTCCCTCTACGACGAGCCTTACAGCTCTGGGCTGAACGACTACACCGCGCACGGCGTTTTCGGGACGCTGAACTTCCGTTGGCAGTAGCGCCTGCTACTTTTTACGTCTCCTTCCGCGCGGTTTTCAATACAAGTCACCTGTCCTTCCCTGATTCGAGGTGCCTTAAGCGGCTATTTATCTACTCAGAAATTTGACCACGGATTACGCGGATTTCACGGATGGGCGAAGGAAAACCGGTTCCATCCGTGTTATCCGCGCCATCCGTGGTCAAAAACTCCGTGGCTACGACCCCGTGCCTACACAACAAAAGCACTGACGCGCCGCCCAGGAGGGGCAACGGAGAGTAGCCGGAGGGGCCCGGCTATTCTCCCCGGCCCGTTGCGGGGCCAACGCCACCTCCGCCTTCGGTGGTGGGTGGACGCTACTGAATGCATCGAGGAACCTTGACGAAAAACTTTGGCAAGCTCAGGCTGACCACGATGCAAGAGTATTCGACCTCGGATCCAGGATCGAATACCTGTTAGCCGACTTCCCACGCCACCATGCAATTCACGCCGCAAGAAATGAAATTGATAGAACAGTTGCGGAAGCAGGAGCGCCGCTGGCCGCGGACACGATGGATTCTTGTCGGCATGGCGGCCTTTATCCTCATCGTTTACGGCTACGTCGCCCATTTGCTCTTCGACACTCTCGATTCCCAGACCTTTTCACCAGCGGAGTCCGCTCTGCTTTTCGCGGTTTACTGGCCCAAGGTTATCCTGATGGCAGTCGTGGCTGGCGCGTTCATTGGGCTGGCCGTCAGAGATTGGCGTGGGAACGTATGGCGGATGCTGTTATTGAGATTGCTCGACGCCCACCAGAAAGAGACAGACAGAGATGAGAACGTCGGCTAACAAGAGCGCTGAAGCGAACCGCCGCCCCGCCGGGCAGTTGGACCAGTGTTGTAAGTAACGGAACGCGCGCGGCTGCGCTCAACAATCGGCCGTCTTCCATAGCAGGGCATCGCCGGCCAATTTGGACGGCCGATTGCTCGGTGCAGCCACGCCCGTTCCGGCCGGCGGGTCGCCCGTGCGCCCATTTGAGAAAGCGCCGTCGCCGTTGCGCTCTGCCGGCGCAGTCCAAAGATCCACCCCGTCGAGCGAAGCATTGTCTTTTTCCGCGGCGCAGGTAGAGAATCCAGTCCGTCATGAAACTCGTTGCCTTGAGCCTCGCGGCGCTGATCGGCGCGGCCGCTGTCGCCTCCGCCAAATTGCCGCCCGAGCAGCAGCAGAAACTTCCGCCACCGGCGGCGCGCACGGTCGAGTTCCAGCGCGACATCCAGCCAATCTTCGAAGCGAGCTGCGTCAAGTGCCACGGGCGCGGCAAGGCCAAGGGCGGTTTCAAGCTCGACACGCGCCAGACGTTCCTCAAGGGCGGCGACTCCGGCGCGCCCGCCGAAACGGGCAAGAGCGCCGAGAGCCTGTTGATCGAACTGGTCTCCGGCCTCAATCCCGACAGCGTCATGCCCATGAAAGGCTCCAAGCTCAACGCCGAACAAGTCGGCCTGCTTCGCGCGTGGATCGATCAAGGCATGGCGTGGAGCGCCAACGTGAGCTTCGGTCGGCCGCCGCCAATGAACCTCCATCCCCGCCAGCCGGAGTTGCCGCGTGGCAAGCCCGGCGCGAATCCCATCGATTTGTTTCTCGACCCGTACTTCAAGGCGCACAACCTCAAGCCCGCCGCGCCGGTCGACGACCGCGTGTTTGCCCGCCGCGTTTACCTGGACGCGATTGGCCTGCTGCCGACGCCGGCCGAGCTGGACGCGTTTTTGAAGGACAAACGCGCCGAGAAACGCCCGCAGCTCGTCGAGCGCCTGCTCGGGGACAAGCATCGTTACGCCGAACACTGGCTGAGTTTTTGGAACGACCTTCTTCGGAACGATTACAAGGGCACCGGCTACATCGACGGCGGCCGCGAGCAGATTTCCACCTGGCTCTACCGGGCGCTCTACAACAACGTCCCCTACGACCGCTTTGTCGCCGAACTGAT